>CAYWCB010000053.1:0-11104 GCA_964456615.1 uncultured Eubacteriales bacterium
CACTTCTTCGAGAACATCCCGCCGATCAAGCGCAAGCTCCAGACGCTGTACGACGTGGGTCTCGGCTACCTGAGGATGGGGCAGCCCGCGACGACGCTCTCGGGCGGCGAGGCTCAGCGCGTGAAGCTCGCATCCGAGCTGCAACGCCGCTCGACGGGCCGGACCTTCTACATCCTCGACGAGCCAACGACCGGCCTGCACTTCGACGACGTGCGTCAACTGCTCGCCGTGCTCCAGCGGCTCGTCGAGGGCGGCAACACCGTGCTCGTCATCGAGCACAATCTCGACGTCATCAAATCGGCCGACCACGTGATCGATCTTGGCCCCGAGGGGGGCGACGAGGGCGGCGAGATCGTGGTCACAGGCACGCCGGAGGAGATCGCCGAGTGCGCGCACTCGTACACGGGGCAGTTCCTGCGTCCCGTCCTGGCCGGTGGGCCGGCGACTGTCGCGCCCGAGAAGGCGGTCGCCACCGGCACGCCGCGTTCGGCCAACAAGAGGACGGACAGGACGGACAGGACGAAGAGGTCGGCGTGACCCGGTGGTGGGCGACAGCTGCGGACGGCCGCAGGAGCACCGGAATCTGCGTCGTATCGGTGCTGACGCTCCTGCTGGTGCTGGCCACGGCCGCTCCGCTGACGGCATGCAGTGGTCAGACGACGGACGAGGGCGCGGCCGAGACCGTGCTGCGGACGTCGAGACTCGCGGGGTATCTCGCGGCGGAGGTCGGCGCGGATCGCTCGGAGGCGGTCGTCGCGCTCCGGCTGCCTTCGGCGAACTCGGCGGCCGACATCGAACTCGCCTGGCAGACGGGCATGGCGATCCTCTCGGAGGCGTATCCAAAGGCCCGCTCGTACCGCGTCGTGGTCGGTACCGAGGACGTGGCGCTTCTGTCCGTCACGGCGCGCCGCCGCGACGCACGAGAAGCCGTGGAGCAGGACGACCCGGCCGCGCTCAAGGCGGCGGCCACCTTCCGGCTTCTGGCCCACGTGTCGGACCAGGGCGAGCTCGTACCCGCAGGCGGCGTGGGCACGCAGACCCGTGAGAGCGAGCTGGACTCGGCGAACCGCGCCACAGGCCTCACGACGCCGTCCGGGCCGACGGTGAAGGACGCGGGCGCGCTCAAAGACGCGTGGCGCAGAGGGTACGAGGCGGCTCCGGGTGTGGCCACGCCATCGGAGGGCGGGGAGGCGGCGGCTCGGTATGCGGCCGACAGGATCGAGCGCGCGCTGTCCGGCGCATCGGTGGACGGAGCCACGGCGCTCGAAGGACTCGTGCCCGGGTTGGTCGCCGGACAGGATGCGTGGCTTCTGCGCCAGTGGGCGGCCACGGCCGAAGCCGTCGCTGCCGAAGAAGCGTTGCCGTCGGTCCTCGCGCTGACGGCCGCAGCGACACGTGAGGTGGGGGACGGAGTTCGGCGGAACGGCGGTCCGGGGAAGTACGGGAGGCAACAAGACGGTTCCGTCCTGGAGTTCGAGCGTGTGGACGATCTCGACGTTGCCGGAACCGTCGATGGCACCGGCGTGGTGCCGGCGACCCTGGCTCGGTACGGAGTTCCCCGGGACGCGCGCATCGGCCTGATGTGGCGTCCGAACGACTCAAGCCCGCTCGTCTTCGCCGGCGCGGATGAGTGGAGGGCGTTCCGCGCGCCGGACGGCGCCGTCTACTGGATGGCCGGCGAAAGGGGCGACGTCGCGCTGACCGAGACGTCCCTTCGCGGTTGGGCATACGAGACCCCGTCGGCGACGCTCGTGGACGCGAAGGACGTCACGCGCGAGTACGGCACCTACCCGCTCTGGGGGAACCGATGAACCCCCCGGACCTCGGCACGCAGCTCGCGCAGGTGCCGGACTCGCCGGGCGTCTACCTGTGGAAGGACGCCGAGGAACGCGTGCTGTACGTCGGCAAGGCGAATGCGCTCCGAAAGCGCATGCGGCAGTACACGAGCGGGCACGACGGACGCGAGACGATGCCGCTGATGATGGAGCAGGTCGTGTCGTTCGACTACGTCGTGACCGACAACGAGGTCGAGTCGCTCATCCTCGAGAACAACCTCATCAAACAGCTCGATCCGCCGTTCAACGTGCGGTACCGCGACGACAAGTCCTACCCGTACATAGCTCTGACGCTGGACGACCCGTATCCGGCCATCAAGTACACGCGCGAGAAGCATCGGTCCGGCACGCGGTACTTCGGGCCATACACCGACGCACGCGCCGCGCGTGAGACGATCGACGTCGTCCGACGCGCGGTACCGATCTGCCGAGCGACGTGCGCCGAGTGGAAGCGGGTGACCGCGCGCTGTGGCTCGCCCACGGGAAAGCCGTGCTTCGACCACCACGTCGGCCTCGGACCCGGTCCGTGCGTGGGCGCGATCACGCCAGAGGCGTACGCAGGGAACGTCGAGCGGGTCTCGCGGTTCCTCGACGGCAGGCACACCGAGTTCGTGGATGAGCTCGAGCGGTGCATGCGTGAGGCGGCCGCCGATCTCGATTTCGAGCGGGCCGCTCGCTACCGCAACCGGCTCGAGGCCGTGCAGAGCGTCCTGCGGAAGCAGAAGGTCGTCTCGGAGCGTCGGCTCGACATCGATGTGATCGGCTTCTCGCGGGAGGAGACCATCGCCGGTGTCCACGTCTTCGTCGTGCGCGAGGGCCGCGTGCTGATCGGCAACGAGTTCGTGCTCGACAAAGGTCTCGACGTGGCGATGAGTGAGCTCGCGGAGGGCTTCCTCCTGCGTTACTACTCGGACGCGGGCAGCGTAGGGCGCGAGGTGATCGTACCCGCGCTGCCCGAGGAACCCGGGCCGCTCGAGGAGTGGCTCGGCGACATGCGTGGCGCGCGCGTCAGGCTCGTGGTGCCGCAGCGCGGGGAGAAGAGAGACCTGCTCGCGCTCGCCGAGGAGAACGCGCGCCACACGCTCATGCGCTTCAGGGTCCGCACTCGCTACGACGAGGAGAGACTGAATGCCGCGCTGCTTCAGCTCGAGAGCGCGCTCGCGCTGCCCGCTGCGCCGCTGCGGATAGAGTGCTTCGATGTCTCGACGCTCCATGGTCGTCACTCGGTGGGCTCGATGGTCGTGTTCACGAACGGCCGCGCCGACCCGAAGTCGTACAGACGCTTCCGGGTCCGCACAGAGACGGGCGAGGCGAACGACGTCGCGGCGATGGGAGAGGTGCTCCGCCGCCGGTTCTCGGCCGAGCGGATGGCCGACGGGCGCTTCGGCTCGCGGCCCGGACTCGTGATCGTCGACGGCGGGAAGCCGCAGGTCTCAGCGGCGGTGGCGGCACTAGAGGCGAACGGCGTGGGCGACGTCCCGGTCGTCGGGCTCGCCAAGCGAGAGGAGGAGCTGTTCGTTCCTGGATGGGGAGAGCCGGTGGTCCTCCCGAACGGCTCGGCGTCCCTCTACCTCGTGAAGCGCATACGCGACGAGGCTCACCGGTTCGCGATCTCGTACCATCGCGACCTGCGCGGCAAGGCGATGACCGCGAGCGTGCTCGATGTCGTCCCCGGATTGGGGCCGAAACGCAAGAAGGCGCTCCTCAAGGCCTTCGGGTCGGTGAAGAAGATGCGCTCGGCGACGGCGAAGGAGATCGCGGCGGTCAAGGGAATCCCGCGCGATGTCGCCGAGGACGTCGCCGCCACCCTCGCCGCCTCCAACCCGGACGCTGAAGATGCGGCGAGCGCGTCGGAGCCCGGAGCAGGAGCCGAGGGGGAGCCGCGCAGGTAGGTATACTGGGAAGGCGTTTTGGGCCCCATGGTGAGCGTTCTCGGGCCCGCACCGAATGCGACGGCCTGTGATGACGGCCCGCGACGGCAGTGCGCTGTCGGAAAGGATGCCGATGGACGAGGAGCTCTCCGAACAGCCTCCCGAGGAGCACGGGCGGGAACTGAGCCTCGTCGTGATCACGGGCATGTCGGGCGCCGGCCGCAGCGAGGCGATCCGCACCTTCGAGGACCTCGGGTACTTCTGCATCGACAACCTGCCGCCGTCGTTCCTTCGGCAGGTCGTGGACCTTGCCTCTCTCCCCGGAAGCCGGATCAGGCGCATCGCGGCGGTCTCGGACGTGCGCGCGAAGGAGTTCTTCGACGAGCTGCTGGGGGAGCTCGAGGACCTCGAGGACGACGGGATACCCTTCCACCTCATCTTCCTGGAGGCGGAAACGGACCGGCTGCTGCGCCGGTTCAAGGAGACGCGGCGGCGCCACCCGCTCGCCTCGGAGGAGGAGTCGCTCGCCGAGAGCATCAAGGCCGAGCGCGAGGCGCTTTCGATCATCCGTGCGAGGGCCGACGTCATCATAGACACGACCAAGCTGAAACCGGCCGACCTCCGCCGCGTCCTGCGCGAGCGCTACGCCGAGACGCTGTCGAGCACACTCACGATCTCGGTCGTCTCCTTCGGCTTCAAGCACAGCATGCCCGCCGACGCGGACATCGTCATGGACGTGCGGTTTCTCCCGAACCCCTACTACGTAGCCAGGCTGCGCGACCGCACCGGGCTCGAGCGTCCGGTGCGCGAATACGTGCTCGAGCGTGACGAGACGCAGGAGTTCCTCGGCCGGTGGCTCGACCTGCTCGACATCGTGGTGCCCGGCTACATCGAGGAAGGCAAGCAGCATCTCACCATCGCTATGGGCTGCACCGGGGGCATGCACCGGAGCGTGGTGCTGGTCGAGGTGACCGCCGACCACCTGAGGCGTGAGGGCTGGCAGGTGACCGTGAGTCACCGGGACATGGGTCGCGACGTGGAGGTCCGGTGAGGTCGGGCCGAGGTCGCCGAGCCGTCGCGATCGGTGGAGGGACCGGCCTGCCGCTGGTGCTCCGGGCGCTCGTGGATCTCGGGTTCGACACGACCGCGATCGTGACGATGGCCGACGACGGAGGTTCGTCCGGTCTGCTCCGGCGCGAACTCGGCATGCTCCCGCCCGGCGACGTCAGGAACTGCCTCGTCGCGCTGTCGGATGCCGACAGTCTGCCGGCGAGTCTGTTCCAGTACCGGTTCCCGCACGGAGAGGGTCTCGCGGGCCACGCGCTCGGCAATCTGATCATCGCAGCGCTCGCCGACCTGACGGGCGGATTCCCCGAGGCCATCGAAGCGGCGGGCGATCTCCTCCAGGTGCGCGGTCGCGTGCTGCCCTCCACGCTCGAGGACGTCGTCCTTCACGCTGAGGACCGGCTCGGTCGCCCTGTCTCGGGTCAGGCGAACATCGCCGTGAGCACCGAGGCCATCGCGCACGTCTTCCTGGGGCCGGACTCGCCGCCCGCCTACGCGCCCGCCCTAGAGGCGATCACCGAGGCCGATGTCATCGTAGTCGGCCCCGGCAGCCTGTTCACGAGCCTCATCCCGAACTTCCTCGTCGCGGGCGTGGCCGACTCCGTTCGCCGCTCGGAAGCGCTCCGCGTCTACGTCTGCAACGTCGCGAACCAGCGTGGGGAGACGTGCGGGTTCGATGCGGCGGACCACGTCAGGGCCCTGGTAGAACACGGGCTCCAGGAAGCGCTCGATGCGGTGCTGGTGCACGAGGCGGCCTGGGGCGCACCTGGTGGTCGCGGCTACGCGTCCGCGGGCGGAGAGGTCGAGGTCGTCGCGGCCGGGGCGGAGGTCAGGGAATCCATGACAGCGCTCGTGCCCGCAGTTGTCGCGGCCGATTTGGCCGATGCAGACACCCCGACGCACCACGACCCGCAACGTCTCGAGGCCGCTCTGGCGGAAGTCATCGAGACGCGACCGGGCCGGGCGGCCTGACGATGTCCTTCACGGCCGAGGTCAAAGAGGAACTCTCGCGCATCGAGCCGTCGCGCGGGTGCTGCCTGAAGGCCGAGCTCTCGGCGCTCCTGCGCATCGAGGGCACGCTGCACATCACGGGTCCGGGGCGCTTCCGCTTGGAGGTGGCGACCGAGACCGCGCCCGTGGCGCGCAAGGTCATCAAGCTGCTGCACGGCGTCTACGACCTGAAGACCGAGCTCACGGTCAGGCGAAGCGTGCTCCACAAGACGAACAACTACCTCATCACCGTGCCCGGCCAGCCGAAGCTCCCAGCCGCCCTCGGCGACATGGGCATTCTGGACGATTCCCTCGGGTTCACGTACGAGATCCCAGCCACGCTCGTCAGGCGGGACTGCTGCGCGATCTCGTATCTTCGAGGTGCGTTCCTTGGCGGCGGTTTTGTCGCCGACCCGCACGGCGACTTCCACTTCGAGCTCACCGCCGAGAACGAGCAGATCGCGAGCGCGCTCCTGGCTCTCATGGGCCGTTTCGGGATCGAGGCGCGCGTCGCGCAGCGCCGAGGAACGTATGCCGTGTACCTCAAGGGCGCCGAGCCGATCGTGACCTTCCTCGCTCTTGTCGGGGCACACCGCGCCCTCCTGCGCACGGAGGATGTCCGCATCATCAAGTCGATGCGCAGCGACGTGAACCGGCTCGTGAACGCCGAGACCGCGAACCTCGCCAAGACCGCCGAGGCCGCGCTCCAGCAGGTGGAGGCGATCCGGACTCTTGCCGACACGCGAGGGCTGGAGAGCCTGCCGCCCGCACTGCAGGAGCTGGCCCGACTGAGGCTGGAGAACCCGGACGTGAGCCTGCGGGAACTCGGCGAGTTGGCGGACCCACCCCTCACGAAGTCCGCTGTGTATCATAGGGTCCGCCGCATCGAGGAGCTCGCCGCCGATGTATGGGGCGAACGTTCGCGAGAGGGCGGCGGGGGAAAGCGTCGGAGGCACCCGCGTCGTCGCTGACGCGGTCCTGAAGGGGTAGGTTCTGAAGGGGCGAAGCCGCTCGCGGCGACGAATGGTCGGCGCGATCGTGCGGCAGAACAGTCAGGAGGCGATGTCGTTGGCTATCAGGGTAGGCATCAACGGGTTCGGCCGCATCGGTAGGCTCGTGTTCCGCGCGGCTGCCGCTCATCCCGAGATCGAGGTCGTCGCGGTGAACGACCTGACCGACTCGGCGACGCTCGCCCATCTGCTCACGTACGACTCGATCCACAAGCGCTTCGGCCGCGACGTCGTCGCAACCGACGAGGGCTTCACCGTCGACGGCACCCCGGTCAAGGTGACCGCCGAGAAGGACCCGGCCGCGCTACCGTGGAAGGCGCTCGGCGTCGACCTCGTCGTCGAGTCGACCGGCCGCTTCACCGACGCGACGAAGGCCGCGGCGCACATCCAGGCGGGAGCGAAGAAGGTCATCATCTCGGCGCCGGCCTCGAATGAGGACATCACGATCGTCCTCGGCGTGAACGAGAAGGACTACGACCCCGAGAAGCACACCATCGTGAGCAACGCGTCGTGCACCACGAACGGCCTCGCGCCGTTCGCCAAAGTGCTGCACGATTCCTTCGGCATCAAGTATGGCTTCATGAACACTATCCACGCGTACACGAACGACCAGGTCATCCTCGATTTCCCGCACAAGGACCTGCGCCGTGCGCGCGCCGCCGCGATGTCGATCATCCCGACATCGACCGGCGCCGCGAAGGCGATCGGGCTCGTGATGCCGGACCTCAAGGGCAAGCTCGACGGCATGTCTATGCGCGTGCCCACGCCCGACGGCTCGGTCGTCGACCTCGTGTGCGAGCTCAAGGCGAGGGTCACGAAGGACGACATCAACGCGGCCATGAAGGCCGCCGCCGACGGTGCGCTCAAGGGCATCCTCGAGTACACGACCGACCCGATCGTGTCGATCGATGTCGTCGGCAACCCGGCTTCGTCGGTCTTCGACTCGAAGCAGACGATGGTCATGGAGGCCGCCGAGACGGACGACATCGAGTGGGGCTACTCGAACCGCGTGGTCGATCTCGCGAAGTACATGCTCGCATAGAGCACGGGCGACGCTGCCGATCGGAGCCTCGCCGAGCGATCCGCCACCGAGCCGGGAGCATGCATGTTCGAGAAGTTGACCGTCCGCGACGTCGACGTGCACGGCAAGCGCGTGCTCGTCCGCGTGGATTTCAACGTGCCGCTCTCCGAGGGGACCGTCACGGACGACACGCGTGTCCGAGCCGCGCTCCCCACGCTGCGCTACCTCGTCGACCGGGGCGCACGGGTCATCATCGTGAGCCACCTCGGGAGGCCGGAAGGAGAGCCCGAGCCAGCCTACAGCCTGAGGCCGGTGAGACGCGTGCTGGCGAGGCTCCTCGGCAGGAACGTGCACTTCGCCGAGACCACTGTGGGTCCCGACGTGAGCAAGGCGGTCGAACGGATGGTCGACGGCGAGATCCTCATGCTGGAGAACGTGCGTTTCAACGCCGGCGAGAAGGCCAACGATCCCGCATTCGCCAAGGATCTCGCCTCGCTCGCGGACCTGTACGTGAACGACGCCTTCGGCGCGGCGCACCGTGCGCACGCCTCTACCGTGGGCGTGACCGAGTATCTGCCCGCATACGCCGGGATGCTGCTCGCGCGCGAGGTCGAGACGCTCACGCACATGCTCTCGGAGCCCGACCGCCCGTTCGTGGCGATTCTCGGCGGTTCCAAGGTCTCCGACAAGTTCGGGGTCATAGAGCGCCTCCTCGACTGCGTCGACACCCTCGTCATCGGCGGTGGGATGTGCTTCACACTGCTCGTGGCACAAGGCATCGAGGTCGGGCGCTCCATCGTCGAAGCGGAGTGGATCGAGCCGGCCAAACAGATGCTCGCGAAAGCCGCCGAGCAGGGCGTCGACCTCCTCCTGCCGGTCGACTTCGCGGTAGCGGACGCTATCGCCGAGGACGCCGACACCAAGATCGTGGGCCGTGACGAGATACCTCCGGACCTCATGGGGCTCGACATCGGACCGACGACCGTCGAGCTGTACAAGGATGCGATTGCGCGTGCGAGGACGATCTTCTGGAACGGTCCGATGGGCGTGTTCGAGCTGAAGCCATTCGAGACGGGGACCCGAGAGGTCGCCGTCGCTGTCGCGCGCAACACGCGCGTCGTGTCCGTGGTAGGCGGAGGCGATTCCGTGGCTGCCCTGAAGAAGTTCGACGTCGAGGAGCGCGTCACGTTCGTCTCGACTGGCGGTGGCGCGTCGATGAAGCTGCTGGAAGGGTCGACGCTGCCCGGACTGGAGGCGTTGCTGGACCGGAAATGAACTCGTCATGTGATACGGGGTGCGGCGCGGTCCGGCACAGCCGGTCGCCGGGGAAGGAGTCGTGGAGATGGAACGCCGGCCGATGGTCGCGGGCAACTGGAAGATGTACAAGACGGCCGGCGAGGCCGCCATTCTCGTCCAGGACATGGAGGAGCGTCTCGAGCGGTGGTGGGACCGAATGGATGTCGTCGTGTGTCCTCCCTTCACCGCGCTGAAGTCAGTCTCGACGGTGATCGAGCTGGACAAGCTTTCTCTCGGCCTCGGCGCACAGGACTGTCACTGGGAGGCGGAAGGCGCGTTCACCGGAGCGATCTCGACCCGCATGCTCGTCGAACTGCGCTGCGATCACGTCATCGTCGGGCACTCGGAGCGCCGGGAGTACTTCCACGAGACCGATGAGGACATCCACAAGAAGACACGAGCGGTCTTCGATGCCGGCATGGCGCCGATCGTGTGTTGCGGCGAGACGCTGGCCACGCGCGAGGCCGGCGAGACCGAGCCCTTCGTCCGCTCTCAGGTGCGGGCCGCACTGGAGGGACTCCCCGCCGATTATTCCGACCGTCTGATCGTCGCGTACGAGCCCATCTGGGCGATCGGGACGGGACGCACCCCGACACCCGAGAACGCGAACGACGTGGCTCGCTCCATACGAGCGACCATAGGCGCGCTATTCGGCCCACCATCGGCGATGTCGGCCCGCATCCTGTACGGCGGCTCGGTGAAGCCGGAGAACGCGGCCATGTTCTTCAGCGAGCCTGACATCGATGGCGCACTCGTCGGAGGTGCCTCGCTCGAGGTCGGCTCCTTTGGCGATATCGTCGAGGCAGCCGGCGACGCGAAGCTCTGACATGCGCAACCTGCCGTTCTGCCTCATCATCATGGACGGCTTCGGCGAGGCCGACCCCGGGTCCGGGAACGCCGTCGCGCTGGCGAAGACGCCCAACCTCGACGCGCTACGAGCCGAATGGCCGAGTACGACCCTTCGCTGCTCCGGTATGGCTGTCGGTCTGCCGGACGGCCAGATGGGCAACTCCGAGGTCGGCCACCTCAATATCGGCGCGGGCCGCGTCGTCTTCCAGGAGCTCACCCGCATCAACCTCGCGATCGAGGACGGGTCCCTCTACGGGAACGAGGCCTTGGGTTCGGCCATCGATGCGGCGGTCGCGAACGACGGGGCCGTCCACCTCATGGGTCTCGTGTCCGACGGGGGAGTGCACAGCCACCAGGAGCACCTCTACGCGCTGCTGCGCATGGCGAACGGGTGCGGCGCCGAGCGGGTGTACGTGCACTGCTTCCTCGACGGCAGGGACGTGCCTCCCGAGTCCGGCGCCGGGTACGTCGAGCAGCTCGAGCAGGTGATGAACCACATCGGGGTCGGTCGCGTCGCGAGCGTCATGGGTCGCTACTACGCGATGGACCGCGACAACCGGTGGGAGAGGGTCGAGCGCGCGTGGCGCGCGATCGTGCTCGGGGAAGGCGCTGCGGCCGACGATGCGGTGCAGGCCGTACGTGTATCGTATACGCGGGGAGTGACGGACGAGTTCGTCGAACCTGTTGTGCTCACCCACGAAGGGCGCCCGCTGGCGCGAGTGGAGGACGGTGATGCCGTCCTTTTCGCCGATGGCGTGGAAGATGTTCGAATGCAGAACGTGCGCGAGAGATCACCCGAGCATTCGTGGACCCTGTATTCACCGGCTTCTCCCGGCCGGTCGTCCCGAACCTTCACTTCGTGTGCCTTACTGAGTACGACCCGAACATCCCCGCACCCGTGGCGTTCCCGAAGGACCTGCCTGACTGCGTGCTCGCGGACGTGCTCTCCGAGGCCGGACTTCGGCAGCTACACACGGCTGAGACCGAGAAGTACGCCCACGTGACCTTCTTCCTGAACGGCGGAGCAGAAGCGCCCAGGCCGGGGGAGGAGAGGGTGCTCGTGCCCAGCCCGAAGGTTGCGACGTACGATTTGAAGCCCGAGATGAGTGCTCCCGAAGTGACGGCGGGGCTGGTGCAAGCCATCGAGGAGGACCGGGCGGACGTCTA
>CAYWCB010000054.1:0-11052 GCA_964456615.1 uncultured Eubacteriales bacterium
CGCGGTGCACGAGGTGCTGCTCATGTCCGAGGAGATCCGTCGGCTGTCCGTTTCCGAGGCCACCGCCGAGCAGGTCAAGCAGGTGGCGATAGAGCAGGGCATGCACACACTGCGGCAGGATGGGCTCGAGAAGGTACGAAACGGCACGACGTCGATAGAAGAGGTCGCCCGAGTGATAGTCTGACCCGCGGTGGTCGGGCAGGCGAGGGGACTCGCGGGACAAGGAGTGCGACACCATGGCGGTCTTCAACTACTCAGTTCGCGACAAGGCCGGCAACGTCGTCAAAGGCCAGCTCGAGGGCGACAACAAGGAGGTCGTCCGCGCCAAGCTGGCACAGATGGGCTACATCATCCTCGAGCTGAAGCCGCGGAGCGCGCTCGCCTCGTTCGGGGCGGTGAAGATCGGCGGCGGCATCAAGTCCAAGGACATGACGATCTTCGCGCGCCAGTTCGCGACGATGGTCAACGCCGGCCTCTCGCTGACGAAGTGCCTCACCATCCTGGGCCAGCAGACCGAGAACCAGACGCTCCGGGACGTCATCGCGCAGATCGGCAAGGATGTCGAGGCGGGCCAGTCCCTCTCCGATTCGATGGCTAGGCACCCCCGGGTGTTCCCGCCGATCTTCGTCAACATGGTGCGGGCGGGAGAGACCGGCGGTGTGCTCGACGAGGTCCTGCTCCGCGTGGCCGACCACTTCGAGCGCGACGCCGCGCTCAGGGGCCGGATCAAGTCGGCGATGACCTACCCTATCGCGATCGGTGTGCTCGTCATCGTCATCCTCATCGCGATGATGGCGTTCGTTGTTCCCACGTTCGAGAAGATGTTCCGCGACATGGGGGGCGAGCTGCCGCTCATGACTAAGGCACTCGTAGGCATCTCCAATGTAGTGGCGAGCATGTGGGGCATCGTGGTCGCGCTCGCCATCGTCGGCCTCGTTATGGCGTTCCGGTACTGGAAGCGCACCAAGTCCGGCAAGATGATCTGGGACAGCTTCACCTTGCGGATGCCGGTGTTCGGACCGCTCGTGCGAAAGCTCGCGCTCGCGAAGTTCTCGCGCACGTTCTCCACGCTCGTGGCCGCCGGCGTCCCCATCCTCTCGGCCCTCGATATCGTGGCGGATACGGCGGGCAATGAAGTCGTCGCGGAGGCGGTGAAGAAGAGCCGTTCGGCGATCAAGGAAGGCGAGGCGATCGCCAAGCCGCTCTCCGAGTCCCCGGTCTTCCCTTCGATGCTCGTGCAGATGATCGCCGTGGGGGAAGAGACCGGCGCGCTCGACGCCATGCTGTCCAAGATCGCCGACTTCTACGACGAGGAGGTCGCCACCGCCGTCGAGGGGCTCACCTCGCTCATCGAGCCGGTCATGATGGTGGCGCTCGGCGGCATCGTCGGACTGATGGTCATCGCCCTGTACCTGCCGATGTTCAACGTCATCGCCCTCGTGAAGTAGCAGGCCGGGGCCTTGCCGGGTCGCCGCCAGGGCGCTCGCACGGTCACGGGGACCTCCATCGTCGCGTGCGTTTGCCGGACAACGGGCATATACTGGCAAAGCCGGCATAGGGGCGTGCCGCGGCAACTCTCGGGCTGAGGGGAGGTGGCTCAGTCGAACTCGGCGGGTGGACCGTTCGTCTGTGATCAGTGACGCAAGACACTCGCGTCGCCATTTCGTAGGAATCTGCGGACTTCCCGCTAAAGTCCGGTCGTGGCGCACCGATATCCCAGATGTCGGAAACCGGGCGGCAAGGCCGCCCACGGCCCCCAGAGGGGGAGAAGGAGGTGCTAGCCGTGAGGCTGTACCGTAGGGAAGAGGGCTTCACCCTCATCGAGCTCATGGTCGTCGTCCTTATTATCGGTATCCTTGTTGCGATCGCTGTTCCGGTGTTCTTCCAGGCTAGGGCGAACGCCGAGAAGAAGACGTGCTGGGCGAACCAGCGCACGATCGACGGTGCGATTCAGACCTTCATCGCCAGCAGTGATCTGAACGTTGCGCCGACGTATCCGGACGACCTGCTCGGCGAGTACCTCGCGGCCGAGCCGCTGTGCCCGACCAATGATGTCGCCTACACGGTCACGAACAACACCGTCAACGGATGTCCTGACAACGCAGTCACCGGGCACGGGTCCTACACAGACTAGCGGCAACTCCAGACAACAGGTTCATGGAGGTGGCCCGCCACGGCGGGCCTCCTTCTTTTGTGCAGCATCGGACGGCCGCACGCGGACGTCGGGGCGACGGACCCTTGCCGCCCCGCCCGGGCCGTGACCCGCCCGCGTGCGTCCCGGTGCTGATATCATCGCCTCGGCCCGGGGGTGGTGACCGCTGCGACCGAGGATGCGCCGGGGCCCAGGATCTATCGCCGACGCGAAGGTGTGAGGATGCCAGCGGACGTCCAGGTGCTCTTCATCGTGTTGCTCGGAGTGTTGGGTCTTGCATTCGGCAGCTTCGCGAACGTGGTGATATGGCGCTTCCCGCGAGGTGAGCCCCTTTCCAGTCCGCCGTCGCGCTGTCCTGGATGCGGCCACTCCATCCGCTGGTACGACAACATCCCAGTGATCTCGTGGGTGCTGCTGCGGGGGCGGTGTCGCGACTGCGGGGTCCCCATCTCCCTCCGCTACCCGCTCGTCGAGATCGCCTCCGGCGCTCTGTGGTCGCTTGCGGGAATGCTGTACGGGTTCTCGGCTCGAACGGTGTGGGCGATCGCGCTCTTCTACCTCCTGCTCATCTTGTCGCTCATCGACCTCGACGTGATGCGGCTGCCCAATCGGATCGTGGCGGCTCTGGCGCTGGCGGGTCTTGCGGGCGTTCTGCTCGCGCAGTTTACGCCGATCGAGGCCCTTCCGCTCACATTCACCGGCGAAAGCCCGCCGGGCAACCCCCTCGTGAGCGGGCTTCTCGGCGTCATAGCGGGTGCCGGGTCGAGCCTCGCGGTGGCGATGATCTATGAGAGGGTGCGCCAGACCGTCGGGTTCGGTATGGGGGACGTCAAGCTCCTGGGAGCGATGGGCCTGTATTTCGGTCCATACGTGCTCACGGTCCTGTTCTTCGGGAGCTTCATCGGGGCGGTGCTCGGACTTGCCCTGGCTCACGGCGGTGAGCAGTGGCGCACGAAGAAGATCCCCTTCGGCCCGATGCTCGCTCTGGGGGCGCTTGTGACGGCCATCGCAGGGCCGGCGCTCTGGGCGTGGTACGCGGGCGTCACGCACCTGGCCTAGTACCCTTCTGAACTGCTATAACGCCCCGACCACGCCGTCACCGGCACGGGACGCGCTCCCGGGCAGCGACACCGTTCGTCGCACAGGGTTCGCAGCCCCGGATGCCACCTCAAGAGCCCTTCTGGCTTTGCCGATACGAAAAGCGTACGCATATCGGGCCGCGTTGCTGCGGCATGGCAGGTCAAAGGGACAGGGATGATCACGCAAGCGGCACGCAGGCTGCGCACCGACGACTCCGGCATGACCGTGGTCGAGATCGTCGTCGCGGCGTTCATTCTCTTCTTCGTGCTCACCGCGATTCTGGGACTCGTGGCCGCCACGACCCAGGCGAGCATCAGCGCGAAGGAACGCACGGCGATGACGAATGCCATCTCGAGCTACGTCGAGTACGTTCGCTCGCTGCCCTTCAACCGCGTCGCCTTGTCGAGCGTCGACCCGAGCGGCGGGGTCGACCCGTACGTCGTCAAGACCGACGGGATCTTCACGATCACGCTGACGAATTCGCTGACCAACGGGCCGCACAACACGCGAGAGCTGAGCATAAGCGCGGTGTGCACCGCTCCAAACTTCCCCTCGATGCACACGACCGTATTCGTGGCCATCAGGGACAAGGCGCAGTCGATGAACGACCTCGGTCAGCCCTTCGGCGGCGGACCGATCATCAACTTCGACGTGCTCACTCCCGCAGAGAACACGATCGTCTACGCTTCGAGCGTTTCGGGCGGTGGCGCGCTGTACGTCGACGCGAGCGCGCAGAGCACAAGCGGCGTTGTCTACACGATGGAGTTCCGAGTCGGCGACCAGCGGCTGAAGGACGGCACCTCGCCTGGCTCGGCGGAAGCGTACTGGACCCCCGGCACCTCGACCACGTACAAGTCCATACGCTGGGACACCCGTCAGGTCAAAGGGGATCCGCCCGTGGCGGCCGTCATGGACGGATGGCGTGTCGTCCGCATCCTCGCTACCGACGACCTCGGACGCCAGACGTTCAAGGACCGGCGCTTCTTCGTCGACAACTACGCACCGAGCAATCCCGGCACGATCACGCCGTCGCCTCGCACCGACGTCACGACGCTCATCACGTGGCCGAAGTCGATGGACGGCAGCGACCCCGCGTACCGCTACGAGATGCCGACGTGGAAAGAGGAGGGATACTCGGGGTGGCAGTTCTTCACGACCTACAACCTGACCCAGCCGGCGCACACGTTGCCGACGACCGCCTTCTCGAGGTACTGGGTCAAAGTCCGCGCTCTCTCCCCGAGGGACCTTTCGTCGGACTACGTCAACGTGAGCTACCCGTTCGTCTCGAGACCGCTCCTGAGCGGCGTGTCGACGTGCACGATCACGGGCACCGGCCCCCGCCGGACCTCGACCGTGGACGTGACGCTCACGTTCTCGCAGCCGACGTTCCCCGCTACGGGCGTGACCTACAACCTGTACCGTGGCACGAGCCCGACCGCGCTGACGCTGCACAAGAGCGCGATCAGCCCTTCCACGTACTCCGAGACGATGTCGCACGTCATCGGCAACAAGGGACAGACGCCGCCCTACTACTACGAGCTCCGCGTCACGTTCACGCCGACGGGGTGGCCGAGCTACGGCTCTAGTCCAGCCGAGATCGTGATCTCCGACATCGCCGGCCCCACGCAGACCACACCCGGCACCTCGAGTCTGGAACAGACATGGTAGCTCGCACGCACGCGCGCACAGGGGACGGTGGCTTCTCGCTTCCCGAGATGATCACGGTGGTCGCCCTCGTCGGCCTCGTGCTGGCCGTGAGCTTCGGCGGCATGCGAGCCGTCTATGCCGGACGCAGCACGAGCGACCGGCAGGCCTGGTTCGCGCGCGAGATCGGCCAACCCCTCGCACGGCTCGAGACGGTGCTGACACAGAACATCGATCTCGAGGCCGCGACGCCATATTCGGTCACGGTGATCGTCGACCGTCCACGCCAGGTCGGTTCGACCCTGGTTTTCGACAACGTCGAGCGCCACGTGATCACCGCCACCACTGACGGTCGCGTGAGGGAAGAGGTCTACTCCACCGATACGCTGCGCCAGAACGTCGCGCTGCTTCGGACGGTGGACTGGTCGCTGCACAACGCCAACCAGGCGACGGGGCAGGCGATGTTCAGCTTCCTGGACGTCTCGGGTGCTCCCGTGACCCCGGAGTCCGCTCCGGAGTACGCGAGAAGTGCTGTCGTGAAGATCGTGACCGTTCGGGACAATCGCTCTCTCGCCGGTACCCGGACGGTCTTCTTCAGGAACCGGTAGGGGGGCTTTGGCACATGCGTCAGACGACATCTCCGATTCGAAATGACGAGGGCATCGCGCTGATGATCGCCCTCGGCGCGGTCCTTCTGATCACGGTCGTGGCCGTGGGAGGGTTCTGGCTGGCCCAGAGCACACTGGGCGAGGCAGGACGGGTGCAGCGGGAGAATAAGGCCTTCCAAGTCGCGTCGTCAGGACTCGACCGGGAGCTTCAGGTGTTCCGGACCTCGAACATGGTCAACGGGGTCTACACCGCGAGCGGTTCGACGTCGGACGGCACCTACGACATCTGGGCCCAGGCCACGGGGAACCCCTACGAATACCGGATCACGAGCGTGGGCCGATCGGGAACGACAAGCGAGACGGTGACACAGCGCTTCTTCTTCCTGTCGCTTTGGGACATGAACATCGGCGCCGGCCCCGCCGAGGTTCTCGGCGGAGGCAGAGGGTTCAACGGGAACGCGAGCATCACGGGTCCGTTCTACACGCGCGGCAGGATGGACTGGACGTCGAACGCGACGTTCGAGGGCGGTCCTCTCCTCATCCGCGATGGAGCGCTCAACGTCACCGGCAGCGGCACGATCGGGCTCGCGAAGCCGATCTACCTCTACGCGACCAAGGGGCTCATGGGCAACAAGGCGGCGTCGAACGTCTACCTCGTGGACAACGAGGTGCACACGTCGGTGCCTGACATCATCCTCCCCTGGATCGACGCCGACTACCTGACCAAGACGTGGCAGCTCGCCAAGAGCGGGTCCGTCGACAACGTGATGGGCAACGTGAACCGCACGCTGCTGAATCAGGAGGCCGTGTACGAGGGCGCCCCGTCGTACCCGGAGGGAGTGCCGAAGGCGCCGGGGGCGACGGAGTACTACAAGTACATCGGTCCGGTCTCGGGTCCGAGCGCGCTCGGGCAGGGCACGACCGCGCTCACCATCGGTTCGACCTCGTTCGGCCGCTGGCCGGGGAACGGATACGACATCACTTCGGGCAAACACGACGACTTCGCATTCGACACCACCACCGGCACGCTCTATCTCGAGGGAACGGTGTTCGTGGACGGGCCCGTGACGTTCGACACGGGGGTCAGGCGCTACGTCGGCAACGGGACTCTGGTGGCGAACGGGAACGTGCAGATCCTCACGAACCTGCCGAACAGTAAGCTCACACCCACTCACCCCGTCACCTACGCCGCGCAGAACCCCAGCCCCGACAACTGCATGGGGATCGTGACTCCCGGCAACGTGACGCTCGGGTCGAAGAGTGTGGACAGCTTCTACATCGGGGCGATCTTCTGCAACGGCACATTCGGCCTCTACGGCACGTCGACTATGTTCTCGGGCTCGGCTCTGTCCGGCACCATCTACGGCGACAAGCCGAACATCCACATCTACCAGAATCCGGCTATCTCCCGCTGTCTTCCCGAGAGCATGCCGGGTGCGGGAGGGGGCGTGATCTTCTCCGGAGTGTGGACGCGCAGCTAGCGTTCCGACCCCGCGAACGGGAACCCGCTTGCACGCGCCAACAGTGTGATATTATCCGCGTCGGGAGCACTGTCCAGCACTGACCGAAGCCTGACTGCAGCAGCATCCGAAGGGGGATAGTTGGCTCCTGTGTCCTTTTCATCTGGAGGGCTCCTCACCGGCCTCGATATCGGTACGGGTCATGTAAGAGCCGCTCAGGTCAAGCCCACGAGTTCCGGCCTATCACTCACCGCCTACGGTCGCGCCAACATGCCGCT
This sequence comes from uncultured Eubacteriales bacterium, assembly GCA_964456615.1. GTDB lineage: Bacteria > Actinomycetota > Coriobacteriia > Anaerosomatales > CAVRZR01 > CAVRZR01. The sequence goes on from CAYWCB010000054.1 coordinate 7,223, forward strand.
CGGTGCTGTCGTCGAGGGCGAGATCGTCGACGTCGACGCGGCCGCTGCCACCATCCGCGAACTCTCGAAGCGTACCGGCGCCAAAGGGCGCGACGTCGCCATCGGCATCTCGAATCAGAAGGTCGTCGTGCGCCTCATCGACCTCCCGTTCATGGAGCGCTCTGAGCTCGAGGGAGCGATCCAGTACCAGGCGCAGGACTACATCCCGATCCCGGTAGAGGACGCGATCCTCGACTTCCAGATCCTTGGCGACTACATGACGCCGGCCGACGAGCACATGATGGAGGTCTTGCTCGTCGCGGCTCAGCGGGACATGGTCGAGGCCGCCGTCTCGGCGGTCGAGTCGGCCGGCTTGAGACTCGCGCAGATCGACCTCGTTCCGTTCGCACTCGTGCGCGGCCTGTTCGGGAACGTCGACCAGGTCCTTCCCGATGAGATCACTGAGCCCGGTGAAGCCATCGGTGTGATCCATGTCGCTTCGGGTCTGACGAACATCGCGGTCGTCGAGCGCAGCGTGCCGCGGTTCACGCGTGTCTCATCGGTCGCCGGCAACCAGTTCACCCAGGCGATCGCGAACGTCCTCAACATGACGTTCGACGAGGCCGAGGAGTTGAAGATCCGCGCCGGGCTTCCCGCCGTCGACGGTACGAGCGTGCCTCCCGAAGGAATCGACGCCTACACCGCCCAGGTTGCGCAGGAGGCCCTTCAGCGCGAGGTCAACAAGTTCATCGCTGAAGTGCGCCGGTCGTTCGACTACTACCTGACGCAGACGACGCAGGTGCGCACCATCCGGAGAATCTATATGACCGGCGGGGGGGCGGCGCTCACGAATCTCGCTGGCCACCTCGAGCACGGTCTCCAGGCGCAGGTCGTGCTCGCGGACGCGCTCTCGCGTGTCGTTCCCGCGTCGTCGGCGATCGAGACCGCGGTCGTCGGCGACCGTCTTGGCTGCACCACCGCGATAGGCCTGGCCCTGGGCGGTGCATCGTAGATGGTGCGGATCAACCTACTGCCGAAGGAGATCCAAGAGAAGCGCCGCTACGAGCGCTACTTCGTTTGGGTCTACATCACCGCGGTCGTTCTCGTTCTCGTCATCGTCGGCGTGTGGCTCATGCTGGGGCTCCAGGTCTCGGCGAAGAACCGCGACCTGCAGTCGCGTCAGGAACTGGCGCGGGACCTCCAGGCCGAGGCCGACGCGTACGTGGTGTTCGAGGAGAAGCAGGCGGAGCTCACGGCGCGGCAGGCGGTCGTCCAGGAGGCTCTCGCAGGCCGCATCAACTGGGCCAAGGTGTGCAATGAGGTCTCCCTCGTGCTTCCCGCCGACGTCTGGGCGACGGCTCTCACGGCGAACCAGGATACGGGCATGGAGCTGACCCTCGTGGCGCGCGACGTCGAGGATGCGCCCGACGTCGGGCTGAAGTCCGTGGCGCGCACGATGGTGCGGCTCAACGACCTCGAATCGCTCTTCGACGTGTGGCTGAAGTCCTCCGCGAAGGGCGAGCTCGTGGAGGGGACATCCGAGCGCCGGGTCGAGTTCCAGTTGAGCACGCAAGTGGTCAAGCCGGCTTCGGCGAACGCGCCCGCCGCCCCCGGCGGCGCGCCCGCCCCGCCGGCTCCGGACGGGCAGTAGGGACTGAGGCGAGGACGAGATGTCGCCACGCAGCAGACTCATACTCACGATAGCGGCGCTCGTTGTCGTCGTGCTCGCGCTCGCCGCGATCCTGATCTACCCGCAGTTCGGCAAGCTGAAGGACCTGGACGAGCGGATAGCGCAGGCGCAGGCGCAGATCGACCAGGCGAAGGCGCTCCTCGAGCAGCGCCAGGCGATCAAGAGCCAGGCCGCCCAGACGGACACCGCGCTCCTGCGGTTGTCCAACCAGGTCCCGGAGAGCCCCGAGCTCCCTTCGCTGATCATCGAATTGCAGGACACGGCGAACGATGCGGGGGTGGAGTTCCGCACCCTGACCCCGAGCGAGCCGGAACAGAAGAACGGGTATGCCGCGGTCGTGATGTCCATGGACGTGTCCGGCGAGTGGGCGGACGCGATCGACTTCATGCGGCGATTGGGCAAGCTCACTCGGCAGGTTCGCATGGTCGGCCTCACCGTGACCCCTGCCGCTCCACCTGAGGGAGAAGAGGATGTCCCGCAGCAGGTGCAGCTGAGTTTCAGCCTTGAGGTCTATACTCTGGCTCCGGCCGGGTCCGCCACGGGGGCGACCCCGCCCCCGCCGCCGGCTCAGTAGGACGGAGAGAGCGTCAGTGGTCGACGAGATGAACACCGCAGAGATGGAGCCGGTCACCGAACCGCCGGTCGCGTCTGAGACCAGCGGGCCCGGTGCGAGGCCGTCTCGCCGAAGGGCGTTCATCGCGGTGGGCGCCGTCGTCCTGGTCCTGGCGGTGGCCGCGGTCGTCCTGCTGCTCTTCGGCCAGCTGCTGTCTCCCTCCTCTGACGACGGGATCGCCGAGGGCCCTGCGCCAGCCGTCGCCCAGACGTCGCAACCGACGACGCCGGCTGTAGGAGCGACGAGCGAGCCGGCCCCCGAGGAGCCCGCACCCGTGCCTCTGACCGACGTCTTCACCTTCAGGGACATCTTCGAGCCGCTCGTCAAGCCGGTGACGACGGGTCCTGGCAACGGTGCCCCTGACGCGACCGGGACCGCGGGAAGCGGTGAGACCACCGGCACCGAGAACGGTTCGGGTGTCTCCGTCCCCGAGGGTACGCTCCTTCTGCAGGACATCACCGTGGAGGACGGCGTGCCGACGGCCGTGTTCGTTTGGGGAAGTGAGGCCTACGCTGTGCAAGAGGGCGACCGGATAGCCGACTCTCCCTGGCAGGTGCTCCAGATCGAGAGCAACTCCGTCGTGATGCTCTACGGTGACACGCAGGTCGTCCTGAGCGTAGGGCAGGCGGTCAGCAAGTAGCGCGACCTCGCAGCGTGCTGCGGGGACCGCTCGCATCGGACCAGCCGCGTATGACCGCCGACCGGTGGTAGAATCTCGACACCGGGTCCGGCAGAAAGGCCGCAGGTCATGCGCTACATCACCGCCGGCGAGTCCCATGGACGCGTCCTCACCGCGATCGTATCGGGTGTCCCCGCAGGGGTAGCCCTCGACGTCGCTTCCATCGACACGGATCTCGCGCGCAGGCAGCGCGGCTACGGCCGAGGGGGCCGCCAGGCGATCGAGGCCGACCGTGCCGCACTGCTGTCCGGGGTCCGATTCGGACGGACCATCGGAAGTCCGGTGGCTCTGTCGGTGGCCAACCGCGACTGGGACAACTGGCTCGACGTGATGGCGACCTCGGGAGAGAGGCCGGCGGGCGCACGCGTGACGGCTCCTCGGCCCGGCCATGCCGATCTCGCGGGAGTCCAGAAGACCGGCAGCGATGACGTGCGCGACGTGCTCGAGCGTGCGAGCGCGCGCGAGACCGCGGCGCGTGTCGCCGCAGGCGCCATCGGCAAGGCGGTCCTCGCGGAGCTGGGGGTGGTCGTTCGCTCGTTCGTGCTCTCGATAGGCTCGGTCTCGGCTGCGATGCCCGAGGAGCCGTGGCGCGTGGACTTCGAGGCGGTCGAGACGAGCAACGTTCGCTGTCCGTGGGAGGACGAGGCCGAGCGCATGCGGCAGGAGATCGACGCGGCCCGCGACGACGGCGAGAGCCTGGGCGGCACCTTCGTGGTGACGGCGACGGGACTCGTGCCCGGCGTCGGCGACTACGCGGAACCTCCCCGGCGCCTCGATGCGCGTCTGGCTTCGGCCGTCGTTTCCATTCCGGCCATCAAGGGAGTGGAGTTCGGCGACGGGTTCGCGCTCGCGAGCCGCCCGGGCTCGCT
>CAYWCB010000055.1:0-11051 GCA_964456615.1 uncultured Eubacteriales bacterium
TTGAGGTCACTCGTGAAAGATCGAGGCTAGCACCCACGATCGCTCCGGTAGGCTGGACGTCAATCCGCTGCCGATACGTCGCTGCCCCGCGGCCGCTAGGCCGTTTCCGCGAATCCGATGCCGCGAGGCCGCTACCACGCAGCCGGGGGAGTCTCACCTCGCTCCAAAGCCTGAAGCGCCCCTTCCACGAGCTGCTTGTTCAGGACGCGGGGCTCAGCGTCGCGCAAGACCTCGATCGCCCCTTCAGTGTCACCGCTCGCCGCATACAGACGTGCGAGTTCGACCGCGGCCTCACCCATTCTCGGTTCGAGCCGGACGACCTCCTCGAGCCGCGCGCGCGCGTCGGCGGACCGGCCCACGCCCTCCAGGGCGACGGCATACTGGAACAGTACGGTGGGAATGTTGGGCATCTCGCGCAACGCACGCTCCGCGGTCCGCACCGCATCAGAGTAGTATGCGTCGTCCACGTACCGCCCACCGTGGACGTACGCGATCAGCAGGAACAGGTTCGTGTCGTGCTCCGACGGTGAGAATCCGTGAGCCGCTTCGAGTCGCGCGAGTGCGCTGTCGAACGCGGCGCGAATCTGCGGATCGCGCACGCTGCCTCCCGCCGCACGGAGTCTCCCGAGCACGGCCTCCGCGTACGCGGCCGCGCCAAAGGTCCGATACGCCGAGTTCAGCGGAGCAAGCGCGACAGCCGCATCAGCAAACGCGACCCGCTGCGACGGGTCTTCCGACACACGGCTCTTCATGAACGCACGGTCCGCGTACAGCGGCACGACCGAGAGAACGGCAAGTGCAACGCACACGGTAGCGACCGCAACCGCCGGACCCCGCAGGACGCGACGCAACTCTTTCGCCTTGGCGAGCGGTGCGATGAGCACACCTGCTGAGACCCACAGCAGGACCGTGGTGTACGGCATCGAGATGCCTGCCAAGAGGTTGACGATGTAGCCCGCGCTGGCGGCCCACATCCCTGCCATAAGCGCCGCAGTCGTGCCGAGAGGCGCTCGGACCGGCAGCAGGAGTCGTTTGGCCGAGAGCCACGCGATCGTGCCGAAGGTCCATCCGAACAGGATCACCGCGGGGATCCCGGCGGTTGCCGCGAGCTGCAAAGGATAGCTGTGCGCATTGTCGGGAAGACTCCGGTATTCAGCCGCGGCGACGTAGCTCTTCGACAGAAAGCGGGCAGACGCGAGCCTGAAGGTGTCGAGCCCGAAGCCAGTCAGCGGCCGCTCCATAGCCGCGAGCCACGCGGCCTTCCAGATCTCGACACGCGTCAAACCGCTTCCGGCCCCGAATTGCAGCAGGTCCGCGGCTCGAGCCGCAACACTGGGCACCGAAGCGCCGGTAGGAGCCCTTCGTGCGACGAGGAAGCCCAGTGAGGCAAGCACCAGGAACGCTACGGGAACATCCACACTCAGGCGCATCGGCGCACGTTTGAACAACCCGTAGCCAGCGAGCAACAAGCAGGCTACCGCCGCGCCGATCCAAGCGCTTCTCGTGAAGGTGACTGTGAGCGCGATCGTGCTGAGGAGCGCCCCTCCCCAGTAGAACGCTCGCCAAGCAGTCCTCTTCTCGCTTATGGCCAGGGAGCAGGAAACCGGCAGGACGAACACGAGATGATTGCCAAGGATCGCGGGGTTGCCCAGGGTCGAGAGGGCTCTCCCCGCCAGCAGGTCACTTCGCACCGAGACGACCTCGAAACCGAGATACTGCGCAATCCCATAGAGTGAGATCGCGATCCCCGGCCACACCAGGGCCCTGGCGAGCTGGGCCACCCTCTCGGCCCTGTCCACGAGTTGCACGACAAGGAAGTAGAACACGCCGTAGGTGAGATACGTGAGCAGACCATCACTTCGACCATACTGACCGGCCACCGAGGTCGGGACGTGCATCGAGAACGCCGTGCTCACGGCCAGGAAGCCGAGAAAGGCAGCGACCAACCGGTCGGCCGGGGACACGCGCACCCGGCGGCCCTGGACGAGCACCGACCACGCCCAACATGCCAGTGCGAAGACAGCCGACAGTCTCAGTAGCGCGACCTTGATGCCGATGTAGATGTCCGCCGTCAACGGGAGCTCGAAGCCGAGCCACGTGAGATCGGTTATGGCGATCGGGACCAGCGCCACCGCACCAAGGATCGCCCACCAGGCGAGCGACTCGGTGCTCGGCGTTGGTGCAGACGACCGGCGCTCGGCGGCGGACGACTGCCCCTGACGAGCCGAGACCCCCGAGACCCGGTTGTCCGCGGAGGGCGCGTCGTCAACGCGATCCGTGCTCATCAGCGCACCTCACAGCTCTATTCGCCGGATCCGGGGATCTCGTTCGGCGACGGTGGACGACACGCACGAATGGCACAACGTGGTCGAGCGAAGCGCCGCTGTCGTGATGGATTCGGACGGCAGACCAAGGAACGTCCTTGTAAGGCGGGACGGATTGGCGGACGTGGTCGCTCGGCTGGGCATCACCCCGCAGCTCCTCCAATCGCACACCTCCCGGTCGAGAGATCAGCGCTTCGCAAACGTGAACCTGCCGCCGGGTCCGCTCCCAGACGCGATCGCACTAGGAAGCGCGTCTTCGGCATCACCGGGTGCTGCCCTGCGTTGGCGTGTGCTCCCGGATCTCGTAGAACACACCAGCCGAGTCAACATCCCCGAGGAGACGCCATGCCCCGGCCCCTCGGTCACGGGTACACCGTGTGGCAGTCGCCGCAGGAGACGTTGAAGGTGACGGGGTCGTGGCAGTCCTCGCACGACGGCACCGCAGTGTGCCCGGGGTCGGCCGCGTCGTGGTAGGCCGGATGGCATGCGCCGGTGGAGCAGTCCTTGTTCCACGGCAGCGGCAGGCCGGGGGGTTCTTCGTCGACAGGCGAGGGATGGCACGTGGAGCACTGCCCCCCGTGGAGCGCCGCGAGATCTCCCTGGTGGCAGAGCGAACAGCGCTCGTACCTCGTGGTGGGCGCGACGCCTTCGTGCTCGTCGAACACGAGGATATCGTCGTAGTAGTCCAGGGCCGGCGTGTGCAGGGCTACGTCGTAGCTGTGGGGCTCGTCGCGGCCCGGATGGCAGCTCAGGCACTCGTTGGTGCTTGGAACGCCGGTGGCATGGCACACGAGACAGGACGTGATCGACCCGGAGCCGGCGTCCGCATGGACGGCGACGAGGCTCGCGCCGCTGTGGCAGCCGGAGCCCATGCAGTCGCCTGCCCCTGAAGGCAGGACGTGAGCGGTCGTCTCGTTCGAGTGCTGCTCGCTCGGCGATCCCACGGCGTGGCAGCCACCCTGGACGCACCCCTGCGCCCACGGATCGGCAGTGTCGCGCGGGCTCGGGTGGCACGTCGTGCATCCATCGCCGGACGTGGAGGATGACGGCTTCGCATGCTCCCCTATCACATACATCTCGTGGCAGTCACCGCACGTGAAGCCCGTGGGGTTCGGCGTGGCGCTCTGGTCGGCGGAATGGTCCACCTCGTCGTGGGGAGGCGGGTAGACGACGGCGTGACAGTCGGAGCATACGAGCGACGGCGTCACGTCCGCGCCGTGACATGCATGGCAGCCCGACGGGGTGCTCGCATGGACCACCGAGGCGTCGATGCCGTGGCAGGTCGTGCACGCCGCGAACTCGGGCGGGAAGCCGTGACCGTCGACCCCGGCGCCATACGGCGGGTGGCTGCCATTCGTATCGTGGCAGCGCAGGCACACTGCGTCGAGGTTGTCAGGTCCGATGGGCATCGCCTCGAGCGGCCAGTCCGAGGTCGGGTCGACATCGTCGGGCGCCCAGGAGTACGCGCCGAGGAGCTTGTAGCCCGCATCGGATCCCGAGTGCGGGAAGTCCGTCGGCGCCGATGCGATCCGGGCGCGATAGTCGGTCGCACTGTAGTGACACATCGAACAGCCCATACCGTAGTCGAGATCGTTGCGATGACAGCTGTAGCACTGGAAGCCGCCTCCTCCCCCGCCGAACGCCGCGATGCTGGGGACCGGGTGCGTGCGCTCACCGTGAACGGCGGTGGAGCCTGCCTCTTCGTCGCCGGTCTCCTGAGGGGCACCTCCGATGCTGAGGTTGTGGCAGTCGGCGCACCACACCGCGAGGGTGTACTGGTTCACGACAGTGGCCGCGCCGGTCGCCTCGCCGGAGAACCCGTTCGGGACGATCCAGTCGGGCTGGCGAAAGACCTCCCCGTTCTCGGTATAGGTGGTCTCGAGCGAAACGCTCGACGAGTAGTTGACGTCTGATGTCAGCCGACTCTCCGGGACCTTGGCGAGGTCCGCGGCCTCGATCGGGAGGCCCGCCGGCGGATTGCCGTACGCGGTTGCGCCCGGGAAGCGGCGCAACAGCTTGTAGCCCTGGGTGAGGAAACCCGCCGTAGCCGTCCCGTCGGGGCTATAGGCCTGCGGGCGCCAGATCTGAGCGCTCGCATTGTGCGCCTGATGGCAGCTCGAGCACGAAAGCGTAGTCGGGCCTAACCGGCTGAACCAGGATGTCGTGCTCTCGTATGAGGGGTGCGACGCTGGATCCCCGCCGTAGCCGACGATGCGGTAGAGCTGCTTCTGGTTCGCCTCGTAGCGCCGCACCAGGACCGTCACTGACGTCTCGCCCGCGAGGATCTCTTCGGTGGCCGTCTCCATATGGGTCGTCGAGTCGGGTATCGCCGGGCCCGCTCCCATCGTATGGCCGTTCTCGGTTCGGGTACCGGCCGGATTGGCGAAGTAGACGACCACCGACGAATGTGCGCTTCCGCCGACGTGGCAGTAGGCGCATGCGTCGTCCGGACTCGTGGCGCGAAGCAGCTGATGGGAGCCCTCGGCACGGTGGACAGCGTGGCACGCTTTACACTTGTTCGTCGTCGTGTCGTAGCCGCCGTGGGGACCCTTGCCCTCAAAGGCCGCCTGGTCCCACCACCCCGTGGCATCGTCCGAGTCGTATGCCGACCCGTCGGAGGCGTAGAAGGTCTCGACGACCGGGCTATTGAACCTCAGGTAGCCTCCCTCACGCTTGGGCGTCGAGTCGTATGCGTCTCCGTAGGCCCAGACCGACGCGCCGTCGCTCGAGATGACCGACGGCGTTGCCGCGGACGTGAGCGTCGGCATTGCGAGAGTGATGCTTACTATGACGAGAGCCGTCAGCACGACAGCCGAGCGCCTGGACCCTATGGATGGCACCTCCCCGGCGCAGCGATGCGGCAACGGCAGACCGAGACAGCACCCCTCATCGTACCATCAGCAAGCTGTCCGCCGAAATCACCTTCGTGCGCGAAACCCCGTGGTCGCGGGGGCTGAATACGCGGTCGGCGGGCGGTCGGCGGGCGGTCGGCGGGCGGGCCCCGGCGATCGCGCGGCTGCCGACCGGCGCCCGTCGGGCTATCCCAGGTCGTCCGGAAGCGCGATGTGTCCGGCCACGGCGGTCGCGGCGGCCACTGCGGGCGAGCCCAGGTAGACCTCGCTCGTGGGGTCACCCATGCGGCCCACGAAGTTCCTGTTCGTGGTCGCCAGGGCTCGCTCCCCGGCCGCGAGGATGCCCATGTGACCGCCGAGACAGGGCCCACACGTCGGGGTGGAGACGGCAGCCCCGGCGTCCAGGAACACGTCCAGGAGCCCTTCGCGCATGCTCTCGCGGTAGACCTCCTGTGTGGCCGGTATCACGATCAGCCGCACGCGCGGGTCGACCCTGCGGCCCTTGAGCACGCTCGCGGCGACACGCATGTCCTCGATCCGGCCGTTCGTGCACGAGCCGATGACGACCTGGTCGATCTCGACGTGCCTGGCCTCGGCCGCGGGACGCACGTTGCTCGGCAGGTGCGGGAACGCCACGAGAGGCTCTATCGTCGACGCGTCTATCTCGTACGCGCGCACATAGAAGGCATCGGGATCCGAGCGGTACTCGGTCCACTGCCGCTCCGCGCGCCCCTCGACGTAGGAAAGCGTCGTGTCGTCTACCGCGATGATGCCGTTCTTCCCGCCGGCCTCGATCGCCATGTTGCAGATGGTCATCCGATCGTCCATGCCCAGCGACGCGATCGTGTCGCCGGTGAACTCCATGGCCTCGTAGAGCGCACCGTCGACCCCGATCATGCCGATGATGTGAAGGATGATGTCCTTCCCGCTCGCCCAGGGCCCAAGACTACCCGTCAAGTTGAACTTGATGCTTGCTGGGACTTTGAACCACGCCTCCCCCGTCGCCATGCCGACCGCTGCGTCCGTGGACCCAACACCTGTGGCGAACGCGCCGAGCGCACCGTAGGTGCACGTGTGCGAGTCGGCGCCGATGATGACGTCGCCTGGCCCCACGACCCCCTGCTCCGGAAGCAGCGCGTGCTCGATTCCCATGCAACCGATCTCGTAGTAGTGCGTGATCCCCTGCGCCCGGGCGAAGTCGCGCATCACCTTCGCCTGCTCGGCGGACTTGATGTCCTTGTTGGGCGTGTAGTGGTCCGGAACGAGCGCGATCCTCTCGGCATCCCACACCGTCTCGACACCGATGCGCTCGAACTCGCGGATAGCGATCGGCGCGGTCACGTCGTTCGCGAGCACGAGGTCGAGCGAGCAGTTCACGAGCTGTCCGGGCTCGACTTCGTCCAAGCCCGCGTGCGCGGCAAGGATCTTCTCGGTGATCGTCATGGGACGGGGCATGGGTGCTACAGCTCCTCTTCGAAGGCGCGGGTCTCGGCTACGAGCAGCCGGTTGAGCGCGTTCGCGTACGCCTTGGCGGACGCCACGATGATGTCCGAGTGCGCGCCCCGGCCGGTGAAGATGCTGCCGTCGGCGGAACGCACGCGGATCGTGACCTCGCCCAGCGCGTCGATGCCGCGCGTCACCGACTTCACCGAGAACTCGATGAGGTCGTTCTCGACACCAACGATGCGGTTGATAGCCCGGTATACGGCATCGACCGGGCCGGTGCCGTGGTTCGAGTCCACGAGGTGGTTCCCGTCGCGGTCCACGAGCTCCACGGTCGCCGTCGGGATTCCCGGCTCGCCGCACACGACCTGCACCGATTCGAGGTGGTACACGTCGTTCAAAGTGCGCTCGCTCTCGCCCACCAGCGCCTCGAGGTCCTCGTCGTAGACGTCCTTCTTCTTGTCGGCAAGGAGCAGGAAGGCCTCGTACACGCGCTCGAACTCCTCGTCGGGCATCTCAAAGCCGAGCTCCTCGAGACGGTGCCTCAGCGCGTGCCGGCCGCTGCGCGCCGAGAGCACGATAGCGCTCCCGCCGGCGCCCACCTCGGCGGGGTCGATGATCTCGTAGGTGGTCCGTTCCTTGAGCACGCCGTCCTGGTGGATGCCGCTCGAGTGCGCGAACGCGTTCGCTCCCACGATCGCCTTGTTCGGCTGCACGTTGATCCCGGTGATGCTGGAGACGAGACGCGAGGTGCGCATGATCTCGCGAGTGTTGATGGCTGTCTCGACGCCGAAAACGTCCGGGCGCTGTTTGAGCGCCATGACGACCTCCTCCATGGCGGTGTTGCCTGCGCGCTCGCCCAGCCCGTTTACGGTGCACTCGATCTGCCGGGCGCCTGCCCTGACGCCCGCGAGCGCGTTCGCCGTCGCCATGCCGAGATCGTTGTGGCAGTGAACGCTCACGGTCACGTCCTCGATGCCGTCCACGTTCTCCATGAGTCCGGCGATGAGCGCACCGAAGACCTCGGGATACGAGTAGCCGGTCGTGTCTGGGATGTTCACGACGCTCGCGCCGGCGCCGATGGCTGCCTCGACCATGCGGTAGAGGAACTCGGGATCGGCGCGCCCAGCGTCCTCGGCGTAGAACTCGACGTCGTCGACGAAGCTGCGCGCGAGCGTGACCGCCGCGACCGCGCGCTCGAGCGCGGTCTCGCGGGTGATGCGCAGCTTGTCCTTGAGGTGCGACTCCGATACCCCGATGCCCGTGTGGATACGCGGGCGCGATGCCGTCTTGAGGGCGTCGGCCACGACCTCGATGTCCTTCGGGATGGCACGGGAAAGCCCGCACACGATAGCCGCGTCGCCGACCTCGGCGCCGATCCGCGTCACGCTCTCGAAGTCGCCGGGGCTCGAGATCGGGAACCCCGCCTCGATGACGTCGACGCCGAGGCGCACCAGCTGGCGCGCGATCTCGAGCTTCTCTTCGGTGTTCATGCTCGCCCCGGGCGACTGCTCGCCGTCGCGGAGCGTCGTGTCGAAGATGAAGACACGGTCAATGGAGGGTGGGTGAGACGTCCTCTGGGCTTTCACGGGATGCTCCTCTGCTCGGTCGCAGGCGATACGGGTGACGCCGGCGCGCGCCGTCCTTATGAAACGGCGGCCGGCCGCCTAAGTCGCCCAAGCAGAGCGGGGAGTGTGTGCGCATCCTGGAACATGGCGGGAGTATAGCGTATTCGAGCATCGGATCACTCGTCGCGCCATAGCGAGGGGAGCCCCTCTCGAGGCTCCCCTGTCGTTGCCGAACGAGCGTGTCTCGCCGCTGCGCGCGGCGCGCGTCTGGCCCGCGCTCCCGCTACAGCTCCACGCTCCACGCGTCCTGCATGCCGGCCTCCGCGACGATCTTGGCGAGCACCTCCGCCGGGACCGGCGTGTCGACGGTCACACCCATGAGCGCGTTGCCGCCCTTGGTCGTGCGTCCGACCTGCATCTGCCCGATGTTGATGTCGTGCGCGCCGAGGACAGTGCCGACCTTGCCGATCATGCCCGGCCTGTCCTCGTAGATGAAGAACGACATGTACCTCGACGGCGGCATGTCCAGCTCGTAGCCGTACAGCGCGACGAGCCGCGGCTCGTTCTTGATGCCGACCAGCGTCGCCCCGGCCTCGAGACGTCCCTGCGGCGTCTCGGCTCGGGCGAGGATGAGCGACACGTAGTCATGCGTCTCGCTCTTGCGCGACTCGGTGACGGCGATGCCGCGCTGCTCGGCATAGTAGTCGGCGTTCACGAAGTTGATGGACTCGGGCGTCACGACCGTGAGCATGCCCTTGAGCACGGCGGTCTTGAGGATGCGCGTGTCGACGTCGGCGAGCCCTCCGACGAACATGATGTCGAGCGAGTCGACGCCACCGCGCGCCATCTGCGCGAGAAGCTTGCCCAGCTGCTCGGCGAGCGGCAGGTACGGCCCCACCTTCTCGTAGACCTCCGGTGGCACCGGCGCGATGTTCACCGCAGTGGGCACCATCTTGCCCTGCAGTCCGGCCGCGACGTACTCGGCGATCTGCTCGCCGGCGCGATCCTGTGCCTCCTCGGTCGAGGCGCCGAGGTGCGGGGTCAGGATGGCGTTGTCGTGGGCGATGAGCGGCGAGTCCGTGCAGGGCTCGACCTCATACACGTCAACCGCGGCGGCGGCGACCTTGCCGCTCTTCAGCGCTTCGGCGAGGGCATCGACCTGGTAGATGCCGCCGCGGGCCGTGTTGATGAGCCGCACGCCGTCCTTCATCTTGGCGAACTGCTCGGCGCCGAACATCCCGATCGTCTCTTTGGTCTTGGGCAGGTGGACAGAGATGTAGTCGGCCTCGGCCAAGATATCGTCGACGTTGTCGTAGAGCTCGATGCCCATCGCGCTCGCACGATCCGCCGAGATGTACGGGTCGTAGCCGATGAGCCGCATGCCGAAGCTGCGCGCGCGCTCGGCCACGAGCGTCCCGATCCGGCCGAGACCGAAGATCGCGAGGGTCTTCTCATAGAGCTCGGCGCCAGTGAACTTCGAGCGCTCCCACTTGCCCTGTTTCATGCTCGCGTCGGCCTGCGGGATGTTGCGCGAGCTCGCAAGCATGAGCGCCATCGTGTGCTCGGCCGCGGAGACGACATTGCTCGTTGGGGCGTTGCACACGATGATCCCGCGCTCGGTCGCGGCGGCGACGTCGACGTTGTCCACGCCGACGCCCGCACGCCCGATGATCTTGAGGTTCGCCCCGGCCTCGATGACCTCGCGCGTCGCCTTGGTGGCCGAGCGCACGATGAGCGCGTCGTAGGCGGGGATCTCGGCGACGAGCTGCTCGGGGGTGAGGTCCGTCTTCACGTCGACCTCGAACTGCTCTTTGAGCATCTCGACGCCCGATGGCGCGATCTTCTCGGCAACCAGTACCTTCATAGAAGCTCCTCCCTTACCGGTCGCGCGGTGCCCGCTTCGGACCCGCACGGCGCCTGCCGCCCCGGGACGCCCGCGCCGTTGCTGCCTCGGGCGCCCGCTCGGCGGCTCCTCGTCGTGTCTACTCGCCCATGAACACGGCCTCGGCCGCCTTGATGCCTGCGCCGCGCTCGAAGGAGTACCCGAGCTCGGCCAGCGTCATCTCGAGCGCCGCGAGTGTCGTGATGATGTCGAACTCGCCGAAGTACCCGAGGTGACCCACGCGGAAGATCCGTCCGGCGTAGTCGTCCTGCCCCCCGGCGATCGTAACGCCGTACTTGTTCTTCATCGTCTTGACGATCGCCTTGCCGTCCACACCATCGGGGACCCACACCGGCGTGACCGCGCTGCCGCGCCCTTCCGGCGGCGCGAAGAGCGTGAGCCCGAGCGCCTCGCAGCCCTTGCGTGTCGCCTCGGCGAGCCTCGAGTGCCGGCGGATCGTGTTCTCGAGCCCCTCCTCGCGAAGCATGTCGAGCGCCGCGTTCAGGCCGAGCACGAGCGACACGGCCGGAGTGAACGGGGTCGTCTCCTTGGCGATGCTCTTCTTGTACCTCATCCAGTCGAAGTAGAACTTGGGCAGCGTCGAGCGCTCGTAGGCCTTCCAGGCCTTGGCCGATACGCTCAGCGCCGCGAGGCCGGGTGGGAGCATGAGCCCCTTCTGCGAGCCGGTCATCACGACGTCCAGTCCCCACTCGTCGGTCTTGCACTCGACCGCGCCGATGCCGGTGATCGAGTCGACGATGAGGACGGTGTCGGGATAGCCCTTCACGATCGCGCCGATGGCCTCGATGTCGTTCAGCACCCCGCTGGATGTCTCGGACTGCGTGACGATGACGCCCCGGACGCCGGGGTTCTCCTCGAGCGCCGTCGCCACATCGGTCGGATCGACCACCTGGGTCCACTCGCACGAGAGGTCGATGACGTTCAGGCCGTAGCCCTCGGAGATCTGCTTCATCCGGTCGCC
>CAYWCB010000056.1:0-10627 GCA_964456615.1 uncultured Eubacteriales bacterium
ACCCCCGGCGAGTTCGTTCTCCGCAAGGAGGCGGCCGCCCGCATCGGCCTGCCCCGCTACGATGCGCGCCATCGCCTCGGGCCCGCAGACGTATGCGGTCTCGACGCCCCCGCTCGCCAGCGCACGCTTCGAGAGCATCGTTACGAGGCCTCGCTCCCCTGCCGAGCCGTCTTCTGTGGCCGCTTCGTAGCGGCGCGCGACGGACTCGAAGAGTGAGCGGGCGACGAGTCGCTCGCTCGACGGTGCGCCCTGCACGATCGTGAGCGCGACGCCCTTCGCGGCGAGCGCCTCGGCGAGCATGCCGAGAGGCGCGGCGCCCAGCCCGCCCGCGACGAGAAGGGCGTGCGACCCGGCCGCTGTCACGTCCCATCCGGTACCGAGCGGGCCGAGAAGGTCCATCTCGTTGTCCCTGCCCGTCAGCGCGAGCGCATGCGTACCTGCGCCGAGCACCTGGTAGATGACCTCGAGGGTCTCCCCCCTCGCGCGGTGCACGGAGAACGGTCGCCTGAGCAGGAAATCACGGCCCTGCGCGATGCGCAGATGCACGAACTGCCCGGGCTGGACCGAGGCGGCCGTCCGCGGCGCGTGCAGGGCAAGAAGCCCGATTCCCTCCGCGAGGCGCTCGTTGGCGACAACGACCACGCGCTCCAGCGTCGGACGCCCGGCGCCGCCTTCGCGCAGCGCGGTCGCTGCCGTCGTTTCGGATGCGTCACTCACCAGTCGTGCTCCCGCCACCGGTCGCCGCGTCTGAGTTGAAGTCCTGGAGCGCGATGACGCCGAGACGCCCGGTTTTGACCGCCTCGATCGCGGAGACCGCCGCCTGCGCGGCCGACATCGTCGTTATGTTCGTGATGCCGTGGAGGACGGCCGCCGTGCGGATGTGATAGCCGTCAGAGCGGGTCTCTCGGCCGAACGGCGTGTTGATGACGAGCTGCACGTCACCGTTCTTGATCGCGTCCACGATGTTCGGACGGCCCTCGTGCTTCTTCAGGACCTCGGTGGCGGGTATGCCCGCGGCGCGCAGGGCGCGTGCCGTTCCCCGAGTCGACAGGATGTCGAATCCGATGCGGTGGAGCGTTTGCGCGACGGACACGACCGAGCGCTTGTCCCGATCGCTCACCGAGACGAACGCGGCGCCGTGCGTCGGTAGCGAGTAGTCGATGGCGAGCTGCGACTTCGCGTACGCACCCGGAAGGTCCTCGGCGACGCCCATGACTTCGCCGGTCGACTTCATCTCGGGCCCGAGCAGCGAGTCCGTCCCCGGAAAACGTCCGAAAGGCATGACCGCCTCTTTCACGCAGAACCGGCCGAGCTCGCGTGTCTCGTCGGGGAGGTCCATGTCGGCGAGCTTGCGTCCGGCCATGGCGCGTGCGGCCACCTTCGCGAGCGGCACGCCGGTGGCCTTGGAGACGAAGGGCACCGTGCGCGAGGCGCGCGGGTTGACCTCGAGCACGTGGACGGTCTGCTCCTTGACGGCGAACTGGACGTTGATGAGACCGACCACGCCAAGCTCGAGCGCCAGAGCGCGTGCGTGCTCGCGGATCCTCGAGACGGTCTCCTCGCCGAGCGAGAACGGCGGTATCGAGCACGCGGAGTCGCCGGAATGGATGCCTGCCTCCTCGATGTGCTCCATGACGCCGCCGACGTACACGCTCTCCCCGTCGCACACGGCGTCGACGTCGACCTCTATGGCGCCCTCCAAGAAGCGGTCGAGCAAGACCGGGTGGTCCGGCGAGATGCTCGTCGCCTCGGCCATGAAGTGCTCGAGGTACTCCTCGTCATACGCGATCGCCATGCCGCGTCCGCCGAGCACGTACGACGGGCGCACGAGCAGCGGGAAACCGATGCGGCGGGCGACCTGGACGGCTTCGTCGTGCGTGGTCGCGGTACCGGCGGCGGGGTAGGCGATCTTCAGCCGATCCAGCACCTCGGCGAATCGCCGACGGTCCTCGGCAAGGTCGATCGCTTCGGGCTTCGTGCCCATGATCGGAACGCCCGCATCCTCGAGCGCATGCGCGAGTTTCAAGGGCGTCTGCCCCCCGAACGTCACGACCACGCCCGCGGGCTTCTCGGCCTCGACGATGTCCATGACGTCCTCGAAGGTGAGCGGCTCGAAATACAGCCGGTCGGACGTGTCGTAGTCGGTCGAGACCGTTTCGGGGTTGCAGTTCACCATGATCGTCTCGTACCCGCACTCCGAGAGCGCATACGCCGCGTGCACGCAGCAGTAGTCGAACTCGATGCCCTGTCCGATGCGGTTCGGGCCCGCGCCCAGGATGAGGGCCTTGGGGCGCTCACTCGGCTCGACCTCGTCCTCGACCTCGTAGGTCTTGTAGTAGTAGGGCGTGAACGACTCGAACTCGGCGGCACACGTATCGACCGACTTGAACGTCGGGCGCACGCCCAAGCCGAGCCGGTACGCACGCACCACGTCCTCGCGCGAACCGGTCAGATGCGCGATCTGGACATCGGAGATGCCGTGCCGCTTCGCCTCGACAAGCTCCTCACGCGTGAGTGTGGCCACAGCGCGCCCGCGAAGCGCGGTCTCGGCCGCGATCATCGTCTCGATCTGCCTGAGGAACCATGGGTCGATGTGTGTGAGCGCGAACACGTCCTCGACGCCGCGCCCGCGCCTGAACGCCTCGGCGACGTAGTAGATGCGCCGCTCGTTTGGAACCGCGAGGCGCTCGTCGAAGTGATGCTCCTCGAAGGAGTCCTTTCCGTCGGCGCCGAGCCCTCCCCGGCCGTTCTCCAGCGAGCGCATCGCCTTGCCGCGCGCCTCGGCGAACGTGCGTCCGATCGCCATGACCTCGCCGACCGACTTCATCCTGGTGGTGAGCGTCTCGTCGGTGCCCGGGAACTTCTCGAACGCCCAGCGCGGCACCTTGACGACCGTGTAGTCGATCGAGGGCTCGAAGCACGCCGGCGTCTTCTTCGTGATGTCGTTGTCGATCTCGTCGAGCGTGTATCCCACGGCGAGCTTGGCGGCGATCTTGGCGATCGGGAAGCCGGTCGCCTTCGACGCGAGCGCCGATGAGCGCGAGACACGCGGGTTCATCTCGATGACGACCATCCTGCCGTTCTCGGGATTCACCGCGAACTGCACGTTGGAACCGCCGGTCTCCACGCCGATCTCGCGAAGGATCGCGATCGAGGCGTCGCGCATCACCTGGTACTCGCGGTCCGTGAGCGTCTGCGCGGGCGCCACGGTGATCGAGTCCCCAGTGTGCACGCCCATGGCGTCGAAGTTCTCGATGGAGCACACGATCACGGCGTTGTCGTTGAAGTCACGCATGACCTCCATCTCGAACTCTTTCCAGCCGAGCACGCTCTCTTCGATCAGCACCTCGCCGACAGGCGAGAGCGCCACGCCGCCGGCGACGATCTCGCGCAGTTCCTCGATGTTGTACGCGATGCCGCCGCCCGCACCCCCGAGCGTGAATGAGGGCCGCACCACCACCGGGAGCCCGAGGTCGCCTGCAACGTCCTCGGCGTCGCGCACCGAGTACGCGTAGCCGCTCCTCGGCACATCCAGGCCGATCCGCTCCATCGCTTCCCGGAAGAGCTTGCGGTCCTCGCCCTTCTTGATGACCTCGCGATCCGCGCCGATGAGCTCGACGCGGTAGCGGTCGAGCACTCCCGCGTCCGCGAGCGCGACCGCGCAGTTGAGCCCTGTTTGCCCACCGAGCGTGGACAGGATCGCATCGGGGCGCTCGACGGCGATGATCTCCTCGACGAAGGGCGGCGTGATGGGCTCCACGTAGGTACGGTCCGCCAACTCGGGATCGGTCATGATCGTCGCGGGATTCGAGTTCACGAGCACGACCTCGAAGCCATCGTCGCGCAGGACCTTGCAGGCCTGAGCGCCCGAGTAGTCGAACTCGCACGCCTGGCCGATCACTATCGGCCCCGAGCCGATGACCAGTATCTTCTTCAGATCGTTCCGGCGCGGCACGCTACGGCACCACCATCACGGGACACGACGCCTGCCGAAGAAGCGTCATGGACACGCTGCCGAGGACGGCGTCGGTCCACACCCCACACCCTGTCGAACCCGTCATCACTCCGGACGCCCTCCGCTCCTCGAGCTCCCGCAGCACTTCCCTCTCCGCATTGCCTCGCCGGATGACGCTGCACGCCGCGATCCCGCGCCGATACGCTATCGAGACCATGTTCCCGAGCTGGAACTCGGCGCCCTCCTCGGTCTTTCGGCACGCATCGCCCGAGTGGGCAGGATCGACCACGTGAAGCAGGTAGAGCGTGCCCACCGCACCGTGCGCGAGACGCATCGCCACATCGAACGCGCGCATCGAAGAGGCCGAGAAGTCGGTCGGGAGGACGAGCGCCCTGCCGAAGCCTCGGGCGAGGCTCGCGGGGTCCGCGGCGTTGAACAGCAGCCGGAAGCGGCAGAACATGCTCGGCCTGTCCGCGTGCGCGAGCAAGTCCTCGGAGACGGACCCTCCGACGAGACGGTCGAGGGCCGTCTCGCCGTGGCTGCCAGAGACGATCGCGTCTACGTGCGCCTCTGAGGCAAGCGCGATCATGGCCTCGGCTGTCGTACCCGTGACGACCCGTACCTCGGTGTCGATCCCGGCGGCGCTCACGTCCGACGCCATAGAACGGAGCTTCTCGAGCGCGCGGTCCGCCGAGGCGATGATCACCGGGCCCTCCACGCCGGAGCACTCCACGCAATGACCCAGCACCGCGCGACGCACCCCCAACATGCCCAGGCCCGATACGAACCCCGTGAGCAGACGGGACTCCTCGGAGAAGTCGACCGGTACGAGAACGCTTCTGATCATCGGCTCACTGCCCCTCATCGCTCGAGAAGTAGTCATCGATACCACGCATCATCCGCGTGAACGCGGCGAACAGGTAGCACGCGTCACGCGGTCCGGGCGCGGCCTCGGGATGGTACTGCACCGAGAACGCGGGCAGGTCCAGCAGGCGGATGCCCTCGGTGGTCATGTCGTTGAGGTTCACGTGCGTGAGCTGCACCCTGCCGAACTCCTCCGAGCGCACCACGGGAGCGACTCCGGCACGCGCCCACGCGCCCAGGTCGCCCGCGTCGTGCGAGAGCCCGGCGCTGTCCTCCACGACCAGCTCCCCGATCGAGCCGAAGTCCACGCAGAAGCCGTGGTTCTGGCTCGTGATCTCGACCCTTCCGGTGAGCAGGTTCTTCACAGGCTGGTTCCCGCCGCGATGGCCGTACTTGAGCTTGTAGGTCGAAGCGCCGACCGCGAGCGAGAGCATCTGGTGTCCAAGACAGATGCCGAAGACCGGCCGGACTCCGAGCAGCGAGCGAAGTGTCCGGTAGAGGTAGTCCACCGCCGCCGGGTCTCCCGGGCCGTTCGCCAGGAAGATCCCGTCGGGCTCGTCGGCGAGGATCCGCTCGGCGGACGTGGACGGAGGCACGACGGTCACATCGCACCCGGCCTCCACCAGCCGCCTCAGGATGTTGTACTTGACGCCGGAATCGAAGGCGACCACGCGGTGCGTCGCTTGAACGGGCAGGATGCCCGTGTCGACGACCTCGACTCCCTCGGGCGCCTCGAAACCCCAGCGGTACGGTGCGGTCACGCAGACGTCGGCGACAAGGTCACGGCCGACGAGCCCCGGCGAGGCCTGCGCCTTCGCCACGAGCGAGGCCGGGTCGGCGTCGATCGTGGAGATGACCGCCCTCATGGCGCCGGCTTCCC
Organism: uncultured Eubacteriales bacterium; assembly: GCA_964456615.1. Taxonomy (GTDB): domain Bacteria; phylum Actinomycetota; class Coriobacteriia; order Anaerosomatales; family CAVRZR01; genus CAVRZR01. The sequence continues at coordinate 5,700 of CAYWCB010000056.1, forward strand.
GGATGTGCCTGGTGAGCCGACGGGTGTCCAGACCTTCGATCGCGACGACGCCGAGACGCGACAGGAACGCCGGGAGGCTCTCCTCGGCACGCCAGCTCGACGGCTCATGGGTCATGTCGCGCACCACCACACCTCGGGCGAACACGCCGCGCGACTCCATGTCCGTGCCGTTCACGCCGTAGTTGCCGATGTGCGGCATGGTCATCGTGACGATCTGGCCGGCATACGACGGGTCGGTGAAGACCTCCTGGTAGCCCGCCATCGACGTGTTGAAGCATATCTCGCCCGAGGCCTCGCCCGGCGCTCCACAGGACCTGCCCTCGAACCAGGTGCCGTCCTCGAGTGCGAGCAATGCGACGTCGTGTTGCACGAGCTCAGACCACCTTCCCGTTGCGCAAGACGAGCCTGCCTCCGACGAGGACCTCGCATGCCTTGCCGAGCAGCCGATCTCCCAGGAACGCCGAGTTCGCCGAGCGGCTCTCGAACCACTCGCGCGAGACCTCGACCTTCGCCTCGGGATCGAACACCGTCACGTCGGCGGTCGAACCGACCGCGAGACTCACCTGAGGCAGGAGCGGGAATGCGGCACGCGGGCTGGAACACAGGAGGCGTGCCACATCCGACCAGGCAAGCAGGTCCTTCGACACGAGATGGGTGTTCAGGAGCGACAGGGCGGTCTCCAGTCCCGTAGTCCCGAAAGACGCGAGTTCGAACTCGAGCAGCTTCTCGTGCGGAGCATGAGGCGCATGGTCGGTCGCGATGCAGTCGATCGTTCCGTCCGCGAGCCCGGCGATGAGCGCCTCGCGGTCCACGCGCGTCCTTAGCGGCGGGTTCATCTTAAGGTTCGTGTCGTACGTCGCGTCGATCGCATCCTCATCGAGGAAGAGGTGGTGCGGAGTGACCTCGCACGTTACAGAGACTTCGCGTGCCTTCGCCTCGCGCACCAGCTCGAGCGAGCGCGCGGTCGAGAGGTGCGCCACGTGCGTGCGGCAGCCGGTGAGTGCGGCGAGGCGGATGTCCCGGGCCACCTGGATCTCCTCGGCAGCCGCGGGCCATCCGGGCAACCCGAGACGGGTCGAGACGACGCCCTCGTTCACGACACCGCGACCCACGAGCGACTCGACCTCGCAGTGAGAGACGATCGTCGCGCCGAACTGCTTCGCGTAGTCCATCGCAAGGCGCATCATGCCCGCGCTCTGCACGCCTCGGCCGTCGTCGGAGAAGGCGACAGCGCCGGCCGCGATCATGTCGCCCATCTCGGCCAGAGCTTCCCCCTTGCTGCGCGCCGTGATCGCGCCCACCGCGTACACGCGGCACGCCCCATCGGCCTCCGCTCGTTCGGCAAGGAAGGCGACCTGCGCGCCCGTGTCGCAGATCGGAGTCGTGTTGGGCATGGCGCAGACGGCCGTGAAGCCACCGTGCACGGCCGCCCGGGTGCCGCTCGCCACGGTCTCCTCGTCCTCGCGTCCGGGCTCGCGCAGGTGCACGTGGACGTCCACGAGACCGGGCATGACGATCTTCTCGGTGCAGTCGACCACTGGCGTGCCCTGCGGAACTTCGAGGTCGCGCCCGATGGCCGCGATCGTCTCGCCGCTCACGAGCACGTCCGCAACCTCGTCGAGACCCGCCGCGGGGTCGACCAGACGCCCCCCGGACAGCAGCACGTGCTCGGACTCGCTGCGCTTCGGCGTCACGCGGCCTCACCACCCAGCAGCAGGTACATCGCGGCCATCCGCACTGCCACGCCCGCGTTCACCTGATCGAGCACGACCGCGCGCTCCGAGTCGGCCACATCCGAGGAGATCTCGACGCCGCGGTTCATCGGTCCGGGATGCATGACAATGGCGGTCGGCTTCATGCGATCGAGCCTGCTACGGTTGATGCCGAAGAGCTTCGCGTACTCGCGAAGGCTCGGGAACGGCATCCCCTCCGCACGCTCCATCTGGATGCGAAGCATGTACGCGACATCGAGGTCGGGCAGCACCTCGTCGAGCGAGGATGCCACCTCGGCGCCGAGGACGTCAGGCCGGGCAGGCATGAGCGTCGGCGGGCCTATGAGGATCGGCGTTGCGCCTACCATGCGGAGCCCAGGTACGAGCGATCCGGCCACGCGCGAGTGCGCGATGTCGCCGACGACGCCCACCGTCAGCCCTTCGAGCCGTCCCAGGCGCTCGCGGATCGTGAAGAGGTCCAAGAGCGCCTGCGTCGGGTGCTCGTGCATGCCGTCGCCGCCGTTGATGACGTGTGCGTCCATCGATTCGGCGAGCACGCGCGGCGCCCCCGCGTACTTGTGGCGGATGACGATCAGGTCGCACGCCATCGCCGAGAGCGTGAGTGCCGTGTCGCGAAGCGACTCGCCCTTGACGGTCGCCGAGGCCGACCCGCTCATGTTCACGCCGTCCGCCGAGAGCCGCTTGGCCGCGATCTCGAACGAGGTCCGCGTGCGTGTCGACGGCTCGAGGAAGAGGTTGATGACGGTGCGGCCGCGAAGCGTCGGCAGCTTCTTGATGCGGCGCTCGTTGACCTCTTTGAACGACTCCGCTGTGTCGAGCACGAGCGCGATGTCGTCGGTCGTCAGGTCAGAGATTCTGATGATGTTGTGGGAGGAGAGCACGGCCTAGTCCTCCTCTCCCCCGACGGCCTCGAGGATCTCGACCGCTTGCCTGTCGTCCGTCGCCGGGAATGCGACGAGCACCCGCTCGCGGCGAGCCGTCGGCACGTTCTTGCCGACGTAGTCCGCGCGGATCGGCAGTTCCCTGTGGCCACGGTCCACGAGCACCGCGAGCTGGATGGAGCACGGCCTGCCGTAGTCCATGATCGCGTCCATCGCCGCGCGGATCGTCCGTCCGGTGAAGAGCACGTCATCGCAGAGCACGACGTCTCGGCCTTCCACCGCAAACGGGATGTCGGTGCGGTGCACTTCGGGGCTCAGCCTGGTGGCGACGTCGTCTCGATAGAAGGATATGTCGAGACTGCCTACAGGGACGGCCGTCCCTTCGATCTGCTCGATGCGTATCGCGAGCTCCTCGGCAACGCACGCGACACGCCTCAGGATGCCGACAAGCCCGATGTTGCCCGCCCCCTTGTTCGCTTCGAGGATCTCGTGCGCGATGCGCGTGATCGCCCGATCCATCGCCACGCCGTCCATCACCGTGGCCTTGGTCCGGTATTCCACTGGCGCCCTCCTCGACTGCCTAGCTGCGCTGTCTTCCCGAAACGAACAGTGCCTCCTTGCGGTCGGCAAGAAGGCACGTCATAGACGATTGCTGCGGCCGCTGCGTCGGCCGCCGTCGGTATGCGTCCCTTGCCGGCCTCGCGGGACCGGTTTAAAGGTCGATTGGCAGACTAGCAGTATGCGAGCGCTCGTACAAGCGTGCTTCGCCGCCGCCGATCGTCGGTGTGGCCCACGCCGCTCACGGCTTCTTCCCGCCCGCGAGCAGGGCGGCCACCTCCTCTCCGGCCGGCGTGAGTCCTATCGACAGGTCCGCGATCGTCGCGAGCTTCCCGGCGAGCTCATCGGGCAGCGGATCGATGAACTCGAGCTCGGCGCCTGTGAACGGGTGCTCCAAGCTGAGCCGATACGAGTGCAGGAACTGCCGCATCAGCCCGAGGTCCGCCCTGAGCCGCCTGGCGCCGTAGAGCTGATCTCCCACGACCGGGTGCTTGATGTAGGCCATGTGCGCGCGGATCTGATGCGTCCGCCCCGTGTAGAGCTTGCATTCGACGAGCGTGAATCCCTCGTCGTGAGCGCCCGCGGAGAACCGTTCGAGCACGCGGAAGGTGGTCACCGCCTGCTTGGCCGAGGGCGATTCGGACACGTGCATGCGCATGCGATCGCGCGGGTCGCGCCCGAGCGGAGCGTCCACCAGACCGGTGTCTGGTGCGATGAAACCGTGCACGAGGCTCAGGTAGCGCCTGTCGACCGCGCGGATGCGTATCGCGTCGGACAGAGCCGCCTGCGCCGTATCGGACTTCGCCACCACCATGAGCCCCGTCGTGTCCTTGTCCAGACGGTGCACGATCCCCGGCCGGTCCTCGCCGGCGAGCGACCCGAGGTCGTCAGCGTGCGCGAGCAGTGCGTGCACGAGCGTACCCGACCAGTGACCGTGCGCCGGATGCACCACGAGCCCGGCGGACTTGGACAGCACGATGAGGTGCTCGTCCTCGAAACGGATGTCCAGCGGGATCTCCTCGGGAGTGAGGTCCCCGCGGTCGTACGGCGGGATCTCGATGTCGATACGCTCGCCGCTCCGGACGATGTGGCGCTTGGAGGCGGGAGCGCCATTCACGAGGACAAGGCCGTCCGCGATCAGATGCTGGGCCGCCGAGCGAGAGACGATCTCTTCGAGCGATCCGACCACGATGTCGAGCCGCGTGCCCGCCTCGTCGGCCCGCACCGTGTGCGTGACGTGGCGGGCGCCGCTCACGTGCCGACCCGCCCCGTGGTCTCGTCGTGCCCGTCCCCGTGTGTCGCCGTGGAACCGACCTCGGCCGGCTCGCAGCCGGCCGCCTCACCCGCTTCGTATCCGAGCGCATCACCAGGGCGGTCCTCCGACTCCTCATGTCGCCCGAACAGGATCCACACGACGAGCACGGCGACGCCGATCACGACGGCGCTGTCGGCGACGTTGAAGACCGGAGCGAAGAAGGAGAACGCAAGGAAGTCGGTCACCATGCCTACGAGCACTCGATCGATGAGGTTGCCGAGCGCGCCTCCCACGACGAGGCCGAGCGCGATCACGACCGGCCATTCGGTGGGTCGCTCGCGAAGCCAATAGACGGCGACGCCGGCCAGCATGAGCAGCGGCGTCAGCGTCGAGCCGTAGCCCATGCCCAGGCTGGAATCCATGTATTCGCAGGCGAGCGCAGAGACGAAGATGGCCATCATGGCCAGGGCGGACACGTGCAGCGTCCCCTGGGTGGACACC
>CAYWCB010000057.1:0-10305 GCA_964456615.1 uncultured Eubacteriales bacterium
CTTGTCCTCGTCGGTGAGGTCGGCGCCAAAGCGATCGTTGAGCTCGCGGATGATGGCCGAGAGCGCCTCGAGCTCCTCGATCTCTGTCTGTCCCTTGCCGGGTTTCGTCGCCGGCTCGACCTCCCCGGTACCACGCTGCAGCTCGATGTCCCCAGCGAACGTCTCCGTCGCCCGGTATGACTCGAGGTCCACCCTCTCGAGCACGTCCATCGGGAGCTTCCCGGGCTCATACGGCAGGTAGCGCCTCAGGTACTTCGCATAGACGTAGAGCTTCTCGAGATCCGAATCCGTGAAGGTGAGGAGCTGCCCCAAGAACGCGTACGTGTTCGCGTAGTCGCCGAGGAGCTTCCGGAAGTCCTTGCGCTCACCCTCGTCGCGCTCGAGCCAGCGGGCGCGAGGATCGAGTAGAGCTTCTCCTGCTTCTTGCCGGCGAAGAACGCCTCGGCGAAGGCGTCCACATCGTTCGCGTCGAAGATGCCGTACTCCTTCAGCCGCGTCTCGAGGTCGTAGAGGAGGTTCGGGTCGGTGCCCTCGGAGAGGAGCGTCGTCTCGTAGTAGGGCTGGAACGACTCGGCGGTGATATCGGCCTCGTTCACGAAGTCGAGCACCATCGTGTCGGTCTTGTCCGGGTGGATGCGGTTCAGGCGCGAGAGCGTCTGGATGGCGTGCACGCCCGCGAGCTTCTTGTCGACGTACATGGTGTGCAGCAGGGGCTCGTCGAAACCGGTCTGGAACTTCTCCGCCACGACGAGGAAGCGGTACTCCGGCGTGTGGAAGGTCGCCGCGGTCTGCTTCTCCGAGATGCCGTTCATCGAGGGCTCGGTGTAGTCCATGCCGGCGTCGTGCACCGTGCCCGAGAAGGCGACGAGCGTCTTGTAGGGGTAGCCCTGTTCCTTGAGGTACGCGTCGAGCATGAGCTTGTACCGGACCGCGTGCAGGCGGCTTCGCGTGACGATCATCGCCTTGGCCTTGCCAGCGATGCGCGAGGCCGTGTTGTTGCGGAAGTGCTCGACCATGATCTCGACCTTCTGGCGGATCGTATGCTCGTGAAGGTCGACGAAGCTTCGGAGCAGGTAGCTCGCCTTGTCATGGTCGTAGCGCGGGTCGTCGGCGGCGGTCTGGAGCAAGCGCCAGTACGTCTTGTAGGTTGTGTAGTTCTTGAGCACGTCGAGGATGAACTTCTCCTCGATCGCTTGGCGCATGGAGTAGAGAGAAGACGCCTCGAACTTGCCATCCGAGCGCTTCCTACCGAAGAGCTCGAGCGTCTTTGGCTTCGGGGTCGCTGTGAAGGCGAAGAACGACGCGTTCGTCACCCGTCCGCGCGCCTGCATCTCCGCGATGATCTTGTCCTCGAGGTCCTCGACCTCGCCGGACTCCTCTCGCTCCGCCTCCTCGAGTGAGGATGCCGCGAGCACCTTCTTCAAGTCCTTGGTCTGGCTTCCCGAGGTTGATGAGTGCGCCTCGTCGACGATCACCGCGAAGCGGTGACCCGGAAGCTCGCCCATCTCGTTCACGATGACCGGGAACTTCTGAATGGTCGTCACGATGATCTGCTTGCCGGCCTCGAGTGCCTCTTTGAGCTGCTTGCCGCTCTGGTCGATGTTCTCCACCAGGCCGGCGACGTGCTCGAAGGCACGAACCGTCTTCTGCAGCTGGCGGTCGAGCACCCGCCGGTCGGTCACCACGACGATCGTGTCGAAGACGCGCTTGTCCTCAGAGTCGTGAAGCGTTGTGAGTCGGTGCGCGAGCCAGGCGATGGTGTTCGACTTGCCCGACCCTGCCGAGTGCTGGATGAGGTAGTGCTCACCAGCGCCCTTCTCGCGTGCGTCGTCGACAAGGTCGCGGACCGCGGTGAGCTGATGAAACCGCGGGAAGACGAGCCGCTTCTTCCCGGTGGGTTTGCCGTTCTCGCCCTCAACGTCGACTGAGTGAACGAAGTTCTGTACGAGATCGAGCACCGAGTCGCGCGCCCAGACGTATTCCCACAGGTACGAGGTCGCGTAGCCCTTGCGTGTGGGCGGCACCGCGGGATTCCCTGCGCCTCCGTGGTCGCCTTGGTTGAACGGCAGGAAGGTCGTCTTCTGACCCTTGAGCTCGGTCGTCACGTAGACGAGCTCGGGATCGACGGCGAAGTGGGCAAGCACGCGTCCGGGACGGAGCAGCGGCTCGCGAGGGTCGCGGTCGAAGCGATACTGCCTGATCGCGTCGTCGACGGTCTGGCCGTTCAGCGGGTTCTTGAGCTCCGCGGTGAAGATCGGCAGGCCGTTGAGGCAGAGCACGACGTCGATCGAGTTGTTGTTCCGCTCTGAGTAGTGGAGCTGGCGCACCACCGAGAATGCGTTCGCCTCGTAGAGCTTCGCGGTCTCGACGTTCAGCCCACTCGCCGGCGGATAGAACGCGAGCGAGAACTTGCAGCCGGAGTCCTTCACGCCCTCGCGCAACACGTGGATGAGCCCGCGTCTCTCGATCTCGGATGAGACGCGCTTCAGGAACTTCGTCTTGGCGTCGGCGCCGTGGTGCTCCGAGAGGCGCCTCCACTCCTTGGGCTGCGTGGCCATCACGAAGTCGATGGTGTCCTTGCCGAGGAGGAGCGTGTGCTTGTCGAAGTCGGTGTCGAGCCCCTGCTGATAGCAGCCGGGTTGCCAGACGCCGTAGGCGGCCCGGTCCTCGCGCAGGAGAAAGTCGCCTTCGATCTCGTCGGATCCGCCCGATAGCAGCGCGCCCTCGATGTCGGACTCGAACGCGTGCTCCTTGACCTCGACGTTCACGCGACGACCTCCCTCCCGTCGGGAACGGGGATGTCGATCTGGCCGGTGACGGCGGCGGAGATGAGGGCGGTGCGATACTCACGCAGCAGCTCGATGGTCCATCGCGTCTTGTCGACGAGGGCGTCGATCGCGCTGGCTTCACGTCGGATGCAGTCAACAATGGCCCGCTGTTCATCTCGCGGCGGGAGAGGCATCTCGAGCTTCTGGATATCGGGCATGTAGATCGTTTGGTGGGTTGAGCCCATCATCAGCCGATCGAATTCCCGGCGCATCGAACGGAATACGTACAGCAGGTACTCGGACGTGACCCGAGGGCCGGGGACCCAGTCTGCGAAGTCCTGCGACGTGGCCATCTCCTCGGGCATGATCGCCGAGAAACCGACCGAAGCTGTGCGGGATAGCACGACCGTCCCAGCCGGCAGCTTCCGGGCAGAGGAGTTGGCTAGACCGAGATCGCTCACTCTCTCCTTCGTCTCGGTGATGTATTCGGCGCGACCGTCACGCACCTGCCAGACCTCTGAGGTCGTTATCCACGGAACTGTGCAGTCGACCCAGTACTCGGGATGCTGCCGGCTCGGCGTGTGCCCGGACTCGAGCCGTGCGACCTGTTTGATTCGGACGGCGTCCCAGTGCGCCGGGATGTCCCCGATCCAGCCTACGCCCGAGTCCTTCATCTGCACATCGGCGTCGAGCCCCTTGGTCACAGCGTGCGTGATGACCGCCGTGCGCTTCTCGAGCAGCAGGTCTATGAAGCGCTGCTTGCGGTCGATGAGGGCGTCGATGCGAGCGGTCTCGGCGTCGATGCGGTCGGCTATCCTTCGTTGAACTTCAACCGGCGGGCGAAGAGCGAGAACATCGCGGAAGTCCTCGAAGCGCATGTCCCACTGATTCACGCGAATGCCATGCGACAGTGAGGCGTATTCGGCTACGTAGGACGGGGAGCGCAAGAGGTGGTGCAGGTACCGTCTGTCCCACCGACCCCTGACTCGGCACACGATGTATGCTGGGCTCACGATGCCTTCGTAGTCAGAAACGCCAAGAGAGCCCTGCCATGTCTTCATCTTGTTCAAGACCAGGTCGCCGACCATGACGACCTTGTATGTACTGAGGTCTTCGCTGGGTTTGTTGTAGTTGCCTTCGACCGCACCAAATGGAACCACACCGTGATCTCGGTAGACCGACAGTAGTTGCAGGTCATCGTTGTCACGCTCGGATCGCACCTGCAGGAAGGCCTTGAGCGGAACAGCCTCCCAGCCAGGTGGGATTGTTGAGATGCCTCGCACGGCGCGGGCGCGGGTTTCAGCGGCAGCTCTCACAGGCTACCCGCCTCGGGGAATCGACAGGCCGATTCTGTGGTCATGACTCGGTGCATATGCACATAACTCGGACATACCGCGTTCATTCTCGGCCAAACACCTGTTCGTTTCTGTTGCATCACCGCTGTTCAGCGCCTCGTCTTCGAGCGACGTAGTGTGCGCCGCGTTTTGTACCATGCATCTCTAGGTCCCCACGCGCGACAAGTCGAGCGAGAAGCGCCGTCGCTTGACGCGGTGTGATTCGGCACAACTCAGATGCCTCTGCACGGCCAATGCGCCCATGCGCACCAACGTAGTCCATGACCATTTGTTCCTGCTGGACTGGTTCAAAGCCACGCGCCCGTACGTATTCGGCCTCTTGATGCAAGCGACGATACAGCGCAGCTGAGAGCATAAAGCTCCGGCCCCGGCGCTGACCGCGCCCCTCGACGAGGCCGCGCTCGGCGAGTCTCTCCAGCACGGAACGGGCAGCTGGCACACCCTTCTGGATGAGTTCGCCCACCGAGTCAGCGTAGACTCGACGTTCTGTGAACAGCGCGTTCAACACCATGAGTTCGTCCAGCGTCAGCGCCCGCCCTGCGTTGCCCTCCTCATAGACGAGAGCAGCGAACTCGAGAGACGGTCGTCCGCCGGGCAGCACAACACGAACTCCTTCGGAATCCGTTCGCGAATAATCCGGCGCGGGACGTCCGTACCTCAGCTGTCCGAGGTAGATGCGATCGATACCGCGCCCGGTCTGCTCGACCAGCCCGATTCGCTTGAAGGCCTCCGCGAGCCGAGGGTTGCGTGGGAGCGGCTCATGCACGAGCAGATTCCCCACCGTTACTCCCGCAGGGAACGGTCCAGGACTCGTGATCAGGATGTGGTCGGGATGCATCTGGACGAAGATACCGCCGAGCCGCGAGTAGTCCCTGTGCAACAGAGCGTTGTTGAATGCTTCACGGAAGCTCTCGGGCGCGTAGTCGGGCACCGGCAGCCTCACCAGCCCGATTTGGATCTCATCCTCCTCATTCCGAGCCAGAAAGCGCTCGGAGACCTCTTCGACAATCTCGAGCACTGGCCCGCGAAAGGAGTCGTTGAGGCGAACTGCGCCGGTACTGTCCAGCACTTGAAAGTGCACGGCGTGCGTGGGCAGGTACTCCTCAATCGCCTCGGCCGTGCCTGCGATCAGCATGCCCGCGACCGTGGGAATCGACACGCCACCTCGAGTAGTCACGAGACGTAGGGCCTTCGCGATCTCTTCGTCCGTGAGATCCACGAGCGAGGAGTCGCCATGCAGCCGCTCGATGGTCTGGCGGACTCGGCGGAACTGAAGCGGGTCGAGATCGTCCAGGGATGCGCCCTCCAGCAGCTGTGCCGAGTAATCCGCTGTGGCAGCAGTCGTATGGAAGATGCCGTGGTCAGATGGGTAGAACGGCACGGTCTCGGGCTTGCCGTCCGCTCCAACTTGACGCCGCAGGCACTTGCCCGATCGCGTCGCCTGAAGTGCCGCCGATCCGGCGACCTGCACAGCCAACACTGGACCGTCCGTCGTTCGGACTTCAACACACGCCGCAACAACGCCCGGGTGAGTGTTGTTGCGAATCGCCGCCGCGAGACGACAGACGTCGGTGGTCGCCCCGTGCCGGGGAACCGCGCCGGTGATTGTCCCGCCATCATCTACCCCCAACAGCAGTATCCCGCCGCCGGAATTCGCGAGTGCCACCACCTCTTCAAAGACGTCACGATCCGAGAGAGCAGTCGTCTTCTCGGACTTGAATTCGAGACGCTCGTGCTCGCCTTCGACGATGACCGCACGAACATCCGCCTCAGTGGCGATTCGACCCACACGCGACCGCCTCTCTCTACTCACCATGCGACCCAGCAACTCACGGCGCTGTCGCGTAACATCGGCGATGTTATAGTGCATCTTCCGTGTTATGACGCGGGTCACTCGGTCACCTGCTGGAGCAGCGCGAGTATCTCCTCCTCGACCGCCTTGAGGTCCGCCTCGATCTCGTCGAGCGGTCGGGGCGGCGCGTACTTGTAGAAGTAGCGGTTGAAGTTGATCTCGTAGCCCACCTTGCCGATGTCCCCGTCCTTGGGGTCGCGCACGGTCTCGTTGATCCAAGCATCGGGCACGTAGGGCGTGACCTCGCGGGCGAAGTACTCGTCGATCGACTCTGAGAGCGGCACGTTCTCGGTATCGCGCAGCTCGGGGTCGGGCTCTGGGTTGCCGTGTGAGTCGGTGATTGCCGGCGCGTTCTCGTCGCGCTCTGAGAGCGCGGACAACACGGCCTTGCGGAGCGCCGCGTCGAGCTTGGTGCCGGTCGCCTTCTCGGCGGCCTTGAGGGCCTCGGCGAATGAGTCGCGGTCGGTGAAGAGCGCCTGTGGCATTCTCACGAGCATTGCCTTGATTGCATCTTGCGTCGCGCGTCCCTGTTCCTTCTCTGCGTCCTTGGCGACCGGGTCCTTCTTCTTGGACTCGGCGAGCCTCTTGAACCTGGTCTCTTCATCGAGGCGGGCGATCCGCTCGGCCGATGCCTGGAAGTTGAGCTTCAGCGGTCGCTGGACGGTGATCTTGCGATACCCGAAGTGCGTCGTCGGGTAGACGCGGCAGAACTCGCCCTCCTCGAAGGCGGCAAGTAGCTTCACGATCTCGCCATGCTTCTCAGTGGGTATCTCGCGTCGCTTGTCGCCGAGGCTCTTTCGCATCGGCGTCCAGAACGAGGTCGCATCGATGAGGAGCACCCTGCCCACACGCTCGGGCGCCTTGCGGTTCGTGACGACCCAGACGTAGGTCGCGATACCCGTGTTGTAGAAGAGCTGCTCGGGCAGGGCGACGATCGCCTCGAGGAGGTCGTTCTCGAGTATCCAGCGCCGGATCTCCGAGGGCCCCGAGCCCGCGTCGCCCGTGAAGAGCGGCGAGCCGTTCATGATGATCGCCATGCGCGAGCCGCCGTCCTCGGGCTTCTGCATGTGGGAGATCATGTGCTCGAGGAAGAGCATCTGCCCGTCGGAGATCGACGGGAGCCCCGGCCCGAAGCGGCCGGCGAAGCCACGGTCGTACTCGGCCTTGACGGCCACTTCGTCACGCTTCCAGTCCTTGCCCTACGGCGGGTTCGCGATCACGTAGTCGAAGTGCTTGCCCGCGTGCCGGTCGTCGGCGAGCACGGTACCGAACGCGATGTTGTCGGCGTCGCGCCCCTCGGGGTCGTTCAGGTACATGTCCGACTTCGCCACCGCGAAGGTCTCGGGGTTCACCTCCTGGCCGAAGAGCATGACCCGCACCTCGGCGCTGATGTCCTGGCGGATGTGCTCCTTGGTGATGGTGAGGAGCCCGCCCGATCCGCAGCACGGATCGTAGACGGTGACCGCCTTACCCGGCTCGGCGAGGCGCTCCTTCTCACCCGCGAGCATGAGCTCGACCATGAGGTGGACGACGTCTCTTGGCGTGAAGTGCTCGCCAGGGTTCTCGTTCAGCGCCTCGTTGAACTTGCGGATCAGCTCCTCGAACACGGTGCCCATCGCGTGGTTGTCGATCGAGGCCGGCGAGAGGTCGACGTTCTTGAACCGCTCGACGACGAGGTAGAGGAGGTCAGCCTCGGCGAGCCTGGTGATCGTGTTGTCGAAGTCGAACTTCTCGATGACCTCGCGCATGTTCGGAGAGAAGCCCGCGATGTAGTTGCGCAGGTTCGCAGCGAGGTTGGGCGGGTCGGCCACGAGGCGCTCGAAGTCGTAGCGGCTCGTGTTGTAGAAGGCGAAACCTGAGGCCTTGCGGAGCAGCTGGTCGGGGTTGTCGAGTTCGCGGCTGTACTTGTTGTTGGTCTCGAGGACCTTCTTCTTCGTGGGCGCGAGCACGCTGTCGATGCGCCGGAGCACCGTGAGCGGCAGGATCACGTCCTGGTACTTGCCGCGTTTGAAGCTGTCGCGGATGAGGTCGGCGGTACCCCAGATGAAGCTGACGGCCTCGCTGTGGTTCACGTGCATCCCCCTCGGGAGTTGAGGTGCCGGAACAGCATCTCATTCTAGCGAGGGGCGCGACATCCTGTACGCGCGGAAGCGACTGCCCGGAGCGATTGCGTATCGAGTTGGGCCGAGTGCTAGTCAGCTCTGAACATCGAGGACAGAAAGAGGAGCAGCGATAGGAGCGAAACCACGCCCGCTGCGAAAGCAATGAGGAGGGTGATGCCGCCGGCGTGCTCCGATCCTAGGGACAGCCCCCAGCAGCCGACGTAGTAGGCGATAGCGCCGAAGACAGCCGCTATGAAGCGATCGCTCAGCCAGCGGCTGGCAGGAGCCAGTGAGGCGCAGAAGAGCAGGATAGCCACGGTGCTCCGTGTGGTATCCTCACTTGTACCGTAGGAGGTGCTATTCATGAGCATAGTCCCCGTGATTGTCCCCATCTCGGATCTTCGGCAGGACGCCGCCGGCGTCATCAAACGCGTTGTCTCGTCCGATGAGCCGGCCTTCGTGACCCAACGCGGTCGGGCATCCGTCGTCATTCAGAGCACACACGCCTACGAGCGCGTGCAGCACGAGAACGAGATCCTGAAGATGCTCCTACAGGGAGATGTCGACATCGCAGCGGGCGTCGGGCGCGATGCAGAAGACGTGATGGCGGAAGCGCGCGCTCTACTGGCGGGCGAGTAGTCTCGGTGCGAGTTCGCTTCACCCCTCCAGCGGACCGCCAGTATCTGGCCGCGCTCCGCTATCTCATGGAGCGCGGTCCTTCAGCGGCAGCCGGACTCCAGCAGCGTGCCGAATCGGTCATTGCGCAGCTCGGTGAGTTCCCGGAGTCCGGTCACGCGATTCCTGAGTTCCCGCATCTGCCGCATCGTGAGCTTCCCGTCCCGCCATACCGGTTCTTCCATCGAGTAGTTGGCGACACGGCCTGGATCGTCGCGGTCCGGCACGCTCGGCAGCTTCCGGACGAGCCCGACGCGCCAGCACGTGGCTAACCAGCGCGTGAACCGCGACAAACCTCGGCCATGAGAGCTACGCTCTCACCGAGGCCGAGTACTGGCCTCGGTTTGCGGGTTACACGCCACGCCGATCGCGACAATCCCAAGCGCCTCTTCTACTGACGACGCGGCCGTCGAGCGGTCGCCACCCAGGGGATGCTCGAGCCAGTTGATGGCCGCAGTGGCGCCCGAGGTGTCCAACAAGCGGAGCGCCTGGTCCTCATGCTCATAGAAGAGCCATACGAAGGCTGACCCGGCCACCGCGACCGCTAGAACCGTGATTGCATAGCCCGCGTAGAGCGCCCTTATCAGTCGAATCGGCCCGCTGGGGCGATCCCACCGCGTGGTAGAGGCTCTCTCACTTGGAGGCCCCCCCCTCGATGGCGGCCGCGGGCGAAGCCGGACCGGGAGACACGTCGGGATGAATCGCCTGCCCACTCGTTGACTTGGCGATTTCGGATGCGGCGGACCGAGCTCGCTCTGCCCGAATCCTCTCCGCAGCGTTCAGTTCATCAGGATCGGCCTCACCCTTCAGCGCCGACAACCCGTCGGAGGCTCGGATGCTTGCTTGCGCCGTGCCCACGAAATCGCAGCCGATGAGTCGAGAGGGAATGATGTCGGGGTAGGCATCCCTGTGATCGCGATACATGTCGTTCGTAATCACGTAGCCACCGTAGACGCGCGCGTAGTTGAGGCAGAGCACATCGGCGACCCGTGCCTGCTCTATGACTTGCTTGCTGACAAGCCGCTCGACCCTAGTGCGATCGGCAGAGCCGAGACGGAAGTCGTGCCGCCAACTCTGGTCGGCGACGTGGTGCGTCACAGCTTCCGGCCAGCGCTGCGCAATCTCGGCCCGAATCAGTTCGAATCTGGACAGGAGCGACGTCTTGTCAGGCAGGCCCCAGCGGCAAAGGTTGGTGATGTCGACCACGAAGAACAAGGGTGTCGGCTCAGACATCACGGACTCCGTAGGTGATGCGGGTTCCCTCTGGGCCTGCCACGCAGCTTCCGCGGTGGATGCGGCTGCGGACGCGCATCCCGGGACTCTAGTGCAGTGAATCATACCTGCATATGTCGACTGGCGGTCTTCGAACACGCTCGCAACGCGAGCAGAGGCCTCGCCGAGAGCCGCAGCCGCGCAGACACAGCGTGGCAGAGGCCGGCCCGTCCTGATGAACCGCGTCGCTGTGGACAATGACCGAATGCCACGCAGGCGCGGTCACGAATGACCACGCCTGCCCATGATGCCTATGGCGGGAGTGACGGGGCTCGAACCCG
>CAYWCB010000058.1:0-10281 GCA_964456615.1 uncultured Eubacteriales bacterium
CGCGAGCGCGCTCGCATGGGCGGTCTCGGAGATGGATGCGCGGCTCAAGAAGATGCAGAAGGCCGGTGCGCGCAACATCGGCATGTTCAACGCGCTCGTGCAGGAGGACAGAGCGCCCGAGGGCGCGGAGGAGATGCCCTACATCGTCATCGTCATCGACGAGCTCGCCGACCTCATGATGGTGGCCGCCAAGGAGGTCGAGGACTCGATCTGCCGCCTCGCGCAGCTCGCGCGCGCTGCCGGCATCCACCTTGTCGTCGCGACGCAGCGCCCGTCGACCGACATCATCACCGGGCTCATCAAGACCAACATCGTTAACCGCATCGCGTTCGCTGTGGCGAGCGCGATCGACTCGCGGGTCATCCTCGACCAGCCCGGCGCCGAGAAGCTCGTCGGCAAGGGCGACATGCTCTATTCCACTCCCGAGTGGCACAAGCCCAAACGCATACAGGGGGCATTCGTCAGCGAGGACGAGATCTCGGCGGTCGTCGACCACCTCAAGCGCCAGCAGACCGAGCCCGACTACCACCCCGAGATCCTCCACCTTCGCGTGGGCTCGACCGGAGGGGGAGTGGGAGCCGACGAGGAGGACGACCCGCTGCTGTGGGAGGCGGCCGACATCGTGGTAGCGAGCGGCATCGGCTCGACCTCGCTGCTCCAGCGGCGGCTGAAGGTCGGCTACGCCCGCGCCGGGCGCATCATGGACATGCTCGAGGCCAAGGGCATCGTCGGCCCGCCGGACGGCAGCAAGCCGCGGGAGGTGCTCATCGACATCGAGGACCTCGAGTCCATGAAGGCGTTCGAGCGGCATGACGCGGAGTCTGAGGAGCGCTGGTAGTGGCCGGTCTGGGCGACACGCTTCGCGCTCGACGCATCGAGATGGGCAAGACGCTCGCCGACGCCGAGGCGGCGACGCGCATCCGGGCGCGCCTGCTCGGCGCGCTCGAGGACGGCGCGTACGACCGGCTTCCGAACCCCGCGTACGTGCGCGGGTACATCACGAGCTACGCGCGCTGGCTCGAACTCGAGGTCCAGCCGCTGCTGACCATGTATCGCGCGGAGTCGGGCGCAGTGGGGCCGACGGCCGCGGTGCCGAGACGGGAACAGGTGGTGCCGCCTCGCGAGAAGGCCCACGCAGTGCCGTGGAAGACCGCCGTCATCGTAGCGGGCCTGCTCGTGACGATCGTGCTCGCGTTCTGGGGCGTGCGCTCGCTCTCGCAGGATCGAGACACGACACCGCCCCTGCCCGCCGAGCCGGAGACCACGCAGACGGCGACCTCGCCGGGAACGGCCGCAACCTCGGCGCCACCGGCTGTCGAGGAATCCCGGGCGCCGACCGTCACGACCGAACCGCTCACCGGCGAACCCTTCACCGTCAAGGTCGAGGTAGGGGACGGGGCGTCGTGGGCTCGCATCACCGTCGACGGCAACAAGGCGTACGAGGGCACGCTCGTGAGAGGGCAGTCCAAGGAGTTCCTCGTCACAGACGAGACCGTGATCCGCATCGGCAGACCATCGGTGGTGAAGGTCTACCGCGACGGTGAAGAGGTCGAACTGCCGGACGCGGAGGACACGCCGACACTCACGCTGAAGGCCGAAGAGAAGCAGTAGTCGCGCGCTGCCCGCATCGCGCCGTCGCTCGGCGCCATGCGGTGCCGCCGAGCGAGGAGGCGAGAATGGCCAAGGAACAGAGCTTCGACGTCGTGTCCCACGTGGACATGCAGGAGGTCGACAACGCCGTACAGCAGGCGAGCAAAGAGGTCCTGCAGCGCTACGACCTCAAGGACACCAAGTCGAGGATAGAGCTCGACAAACACGCCGCCACGCTCACGCTGCACGCGCCGAGCGACTTCGTGCTACGGCAGGTCATCGACGTGCTCAACACGAAACTCGTCCGCCGAGACATAGACCTCAAGGCGATCTCGTGGGGCAAGGAGGAGGCAGCGTCGGGTGGCACGGTGCGCCTCACCGGCAAGATCGTGAACGGGATCGATCCAGAGATCGCGCGCAAGGTCAACAAGGACGTGCGCGAGCAGAAGCTCAAAGTCAAGGTCCAGATCGAGGGCGACAAGGTCCGCGTGTTCTCACCCTCTCGCGACGAGTTGCAGGCCGTCATCGCGTTCCTCAAGGAGCAGGACTACGGCATCCCACTCCAGTACGTGAACTACCGGTAGGACGCAGCTCGGCGCCACAGCCGCTTCTTGCCGACGGGCTCTACCGCCGACCGGCGGCTAGCGTGTCCTTCAACAACCGGGCTCCCCGGGATGGCCGCAGCAGGGCTGGAGCCTGACGATCTTGACCCATGTATTCCGGCTGATGAGTCGAAGCTTCTCGCGTGCGGGCATCGGCGTACGCAGGTTCTGGACGTACTCGCTGGGTCCTGCCTTGCCTTGTCCGCACAAGGTGACCTGCCCGATCAGCCGGACCGAAACGAGTGCTTCGCGTGGCGGTACGTACCCACTCGGGCTCGCGTGCCCGCGCTAGACTGACTTATGCTTCACGACGACACGGCTCGAAGCCCCGCGATCTACTTCCTCACCCTCGGCTGCCCGAAGAACGAGGTCGACAGCGACCGCATGAAGGCGGCGGTCGTCGACTCTGCCTACCGGGTCGCCGACGACCCCGCGGCCGCAGACATCGTGGTCGTGAACACGTGCTCCTTCATCCGGGACGTCACCGAGGAGTCGATCGAGACCATCCTCGACGTAGCTCGGTCGTGGCTGCCGGCGCGCGCGGGAAGGCGGCTCATCGTCGCGGGCTGTATGCCCTCGCGCTACGGCGCCGACCTTGCCGAAGCCATGCCGGAGGTCGACGCGTTCGTTCCCGTCGCTGAAGAAGGCGCGCTGCTGGACGTGATCGAGCGGCTCGTCGGTGTCCCGGTGACGCCCCGGCTGACCGAAGCCGCGCCCGCCGGCACGGCCGTGCACACCACGCGCACGCCCGGCGGCCCTTCGGCATACCTGCAGGTCTCAGACGGCTGCCACCGCCGCTGCTCGTACTGCACGATCCCCGCGATCCGCGGCCCGTACCGCAGTCACCCTCTCGACGAGATCGTCGAGGAGGCTGAGCTGCTCGTCGCCACCGGCGCGAAGGAGATCGTCCTCATCGGCCAGGACATCTCCTCGTACGGACGAGACCTGCACGCGAGCCGAGGTGGCGCCGGTATGCTTGCGCCATCACTCCCGGATGTCGTGCGTGAGGTCGCCCGCGTCGACGGGCTCGCGTGGCTGCGTCTCATGTACGTGCAGCCCGACGGCGTGACGGCCGACCTGCTCGCGGTCATGGCGAGCGAGCCGAAGGACTGCCACTACCTCGACATGCCGCTCCAGCACGCCTCGGCAGGCGTACTCGAGCGCATGCGCCGCCGGAGCGGGGGCGCCGAGTTCCTTCGGCTCATCGAGCAGGTCCGCGACGCACTGCCCGACGTGGTGCTTCGCACGAGCCCCATCGCCGGCTTCCCCGGCGAGACGCCCGAGGACGTCCGCGAACTCGAACGCTTCCTCGAGGCCGCTCGCCTCGACTACGCGGGCGTGTTCTCATACTCTCCAGAGGAGGGAACGCCGGCCGCGACGATGGCCCGCCTGCCGACGAAGCCCACCCGGTTGCGCCGGGCGCAGCGCGTTCGCGATCTTGCCGACCGCATCGGCTTCGAGAGGGCCGCCGAGCGCGTGGGGCAGACACTCGAGGTGCTCGTCGAGGGCGTGGACGAGAACAGTGTGGCGATCGGGCGCTGGCGCGGGCAAGCGCCGGAGGTCGACGGGGTGGTGCTTCTCAGCGACGACAGGCGGGCCACGGTTCTCAAGCCCGGTGAGATGGTGCAGGCGCGGACTGTGGATTCGCTCGGCTACGACCTGGAGGCGGAGGTAGCCTAGGTGACGGAACCCTCGCAGACGGCGAACGGCACCCGGATCACGACCGCGACCTGGGTCACCATCGCGCGCATGGTGCTCATTCCGCTGTTCCTCGTCGTGCTCCTCGCCGACTGGCCCGAGTGGCTGCACGTCCCCTCGCAGATCGCGGCCCTGCGCCCGTGGCTGGCTGCGCTCGTCTTCGGCGTGCTCGCCGCGACCGACGGCGTGGATGGCTACCTCGCACGCTCGCGCAACGAAGTCACTACCTTCGGCAAGTTCCTCGACCCGCTCGCCGACAAGCTGCTCGTCACGGCGGCGCTTCTCGCACTCGTCGACCTCGACGTCCTACCGAGCTGGATCGCGCTCGTCATCATCTCGCGGGAGTTCATCGTCTCCGGTCTTCGGATGGTCGCCTCGGCAGAAGGACAGGTCATCGCGGCGTCCTGGTACGGCAAGATCAAGACGCTCTTCCAGATCGTCGCGATCATGCTCTTCATCGTGAAGGATTCCGCGACGCTCGCCGCGTACGGCGAGGACCTCGTGGCGTTCATGAACGCGGTGGCATGGGTCACCATGGGGATCGCCGTCGCGCTCACGGTGCTCTCGATGGTCGACTACTTCCGGCACGCGCGCGATGTGCTCGTCGGCCCTTGGTCGAGGCCGCCGCAACGCCCATGACCGCCGAAGCCGAGCAGACCGAGCGCCCGGCGCGCCCTACCGCGTCGATACTCACCGTCGGTTCCGAGCTCGTCGAGGGGCTTCGCGTCGACACGAACACGCGCGAGGTCGCCTTTGCGCTCGCGAGCGCGGGGTACCGCGTCGTCGAGGCGGTCAGCGTCGGCGACGACATGGACGCGGTCGCGCACTCGCTCGAGCGGCTGTGTGCCCGCGATCCGCTCGTGGTCGCGACCGGCGGGCTTGGACCCACCCACGACGACGTGACACGCGAAGCGGCCGCCCGCGCTCTCTCGCTGCCCCTCGTGCAGGATCCCGTGCTCCTGGACGTGCTGCGGGCCGCCGCGCGACGCCACAAAGACCCTCGCGCCGCCGAGCAGGTGATGCGCCAGGCTGACGTGCTGCAGGGGGCCCTCGTCATCCCCGCGGTGGCCGGGACGGCCCCGGGCCAGGTCATGGCCACTCCCGCGGGCCGCCTCGCGCTGCTCCCGGGTCCCCCAGCCGAGATGCAGCCCATGCTCAAGCAGCTCGTGGCCGAGATCGCTCCCGGACCCGGACGCCCCGCTCACCGCGAGCTCGGCTGCGTCGGCATCACCGAGTCCGACGCGCAGGTGCGAGCATCGGAGGCACTCGCCGACGCCCGCGGAGTGGACTTCACAGTGCTCGCGCGTCCCGGTGACGTGCGCATCATCCTGCTCGACGCCGGGGCAGGGGAGGAGGGACTCGATCGCGCCCTGCACGCCGTAGCCGCAGGGCTGGGCGATCGCGTATACGCGACCGACGAATCGACCCTGCCCGAGGTGGTCCTCGCCGCGGCCCGTGAACGCGGCCTGCGCATCGCTCTGGCCGAGTCGTGCACGGGCGGGAGGATCGCCGTCTCGCTCACCGACGTGCCCGGCGCCTCGGACGTCTTCAAGGGAGGGGTGGTCGCGTACGCGAACGCCGCGAAGGCGGCCCTGCTCGGCGTACGTGACGAGACGCTCGACCGATGTGGGGCCGTGAGCCGTGAGGTGGTGGCCGAGATGGCGCAGGGCGCGCTCTCTCGCTTCGGGGCCGACGTGGCCGTCGCCGTGTCCGGCGTTGCCGGGCCGACCGGTGGTACTGCCGACAAACCGGTCGGTCTCGTCTGGTTCGGCATCCGCGCCGCACGAGGGAGCCACGAGACGTCGCACACCTTCCCCGGGGATCGCGCCGGCATACACATTCGCGCCACATCGACCGCGCTCGACCTCCTCCGGCGCGAGATCGCGAGGTGGTGAGCGGCCGTGGCCAGCGTGCGCACATTCGTCGGCATCCCGCTTCCCGACGACGTCATCGACGCGTTCTGCGACGCTTGCGATGCCGTGAAGGCCGCCGATCCGTCCTGGCGGGACGAGAAGTGGGTCCTGCGGCAAAACATGCACGTCACGTTGAAGTTCCTCGGTGACATCGCCGAGGACTCCGTGGACCCGCTGTCGAGCGCCGTCGCTGGGGCTGCCGCTCTGCACGACGCGTTCGATCTCGCTGACGCCGCCTTTCGTGCCGTTCCCAACACCAGGAGGGCCCGCATGCTGTGGGCCACGTTCCTGGACCCGGACGGGTCGTGCGCGGCGCTTGCTGCCGAACTCGACCGCGCCTGCCTGGCCTTCGGGGTACCGCCTCAGAAGCGGACGTTCAGGCCGCATGCGACGCTCGTGAGAGCGCGAAGGGAGAAGCACGTGCGCGAGGCGGCCGTCGAGGCCGCCCGCGAGCGGCTGCGCCACGTTCCCGAGAGCGTGTCAGTGTCGTCGATTACGCTCTATTCGAGCCGCCTCACGTCCCGGGAGCCTATCTACACGGTCCTTCGCGAATGCCGGCTTGGGGCGGCTTGATCCCAGCTCATCGCGGCAACGATGCCGCTTGACATCGAACACGTGTTCGTATAGCGTCGGAGGTGCCCCGACCGGCTCTCCCGCGCGTGGAAGTGAGGAGCAATGCCGACCATGGAGCGCGAGAAAGAGAAGATCCTCGACGTCACCAAAGAGCAGATAGAGCGCAAGTTCGGCAAGGGTTCGCTCATGAAGCTGGGCGAGCACGCGGCCGTGTCGCAGGTCGCGGCGATCCCCACCGGCTCGCTCGCGCTCGACGCTGCACTGGGCATCGGAGGAGTACCGCGCGGACGGATCGTCGAGATCTTCGGCCCCGAGGCATCGGGGAAGACCACGCTGGCGCTGCAGATCATCGCCGAGGCACAGGCGCAAGAAGGTGTCGCGGCGTTCATCGACGCCGAGCACGCGCTCGACCCGTCCTACGCGGCTCGTCTCGGCGTCGACATCGACGAGATCCTCATCTCGCAGCCCGATACGGGCGAGCAGGCGCTCGAGATCGCCGACATGCTCGTGCGCAGCGGCGCAGTCGACGTGATCGTCATCGATTCGGTGGCCGCTCTCGTGCCGCGAGCCGAGATCGAGGGCGAGATGGGCGACGCGTCGGTCGGACTGCAGGCCCGGCTGATGAGCCAGGCCCTCCGCAAACTCGCGGGCTCGCTCTCCAAGTCGAACACGACGTGCATCTTCATCAACCAACTCCGCGAGAAGATCGGCGTGATGTTCGGCAACCCGGAGACCACCCCGGGGGGCAGAGCCCTCAAGTTCTTCTCGACGGTTCGTATCGATGTCCGGCGCATCGACTCGATCAAGCAGGGCACCGACATCGTCGGCAACCGCGTGCGCGCGAAGGTCGTCAAGAACAAGGCCGCGCCGCCGTTTCGGCAGGCCGAATTCGACCTCATGTTCGGGAGTGGCATCAGCAAGGAGGGGAGCATCCTCGATCTCGCTGTCGAGGAGGGGATCGTCGCCAAGTCGGGCGCATGGTACACGTACGGCGAGGAGCGCCTCGGGCAGGGCCGTGAAGCGGCCAAGGACTTCCTGCACGAGAATCCTGAGCTGCGGAATACCATCGAGGCCCTGGTGCGCGACAGCCTCGGGCTCCCCGTACCCGGCGCGGTTGTCAGCACGATCGAACCAGAGACGGTAGAGGCCGCGGAGTAGCTCGGGCGGCTTCCGCGGGGGTGCTCACCAAGGTGTGCATCGAGGCCATCGATACCGCGGGGCGCTCTCGGAGAGCCCGCCGCATCCGTTTCGACGACGGCACCGAGCGTGTCACGGCCGCATCAGCCGTGAAGGCGCTAGGTCTCGAGTCCGGCATGAGCCTTGCGCCGCCGGAGCTCGACTCCATGCTCGCCGGTGTGGAGCCGCAACTTGCGCGTGACCGCGCGCTGCGCCTGCTCGGGTACCGCGATCGCTCGACACGCGAACTCGCGCGACGACTAGAGGATGACGGATACCCCGAGAAGGTCGTGCGCTCTCTCGTCGACTCCCTGCACACATTGGGGCTGGTCGACGACGTCCGGTTCGCGGAGCGTCTCGTCGAGACCCGGGTCGCCACCGGATACGGCAGTCGACGAATCCTGCACGAGCTACTCGAGTGCGGGATAGGGCGTGAGGAAGCAGAAGCGCTGCTCGAGGCTTCAGAAGCAGTATCTTTCGAGCTAGATCGGCTGCGAGCGCTCCTGCGGGCTCGTCCTCCCGCGGACTCGCACGCGCGCGAGCGGCTTCTCAAGAAACTCGTGTCAAGGGGATTCCCGCCCGCTACCGTCTTGGACGCGATGAGCGACCTCGCCGAGATGGGTGACGAGCCGCCGGGGCTGGACGGGCCATAGGCCACCGCGCGCGCGGTTCCGGCGCATCGTTCCTTGACGGTTTCCGCTGGCAGCCGCTACTATTCTGCCAGGCACTCATGAGTATCCACAGCGGCTGCCACGAGCGGCAGAGCTGGGGTTTTTCGGCAGATAGCGAGATGCATCGGATGGACGGCCCAGTCGGGTCCGACGTCGTGCATCCGGTGAATCGAAGATACGAAGCCGATCATGGTGCCGGACGCCAGTGCGTCCGGTTCGTGTTTGCGGGCAGCTTCCCGCTCACCCACCGGCCGCCGGAGGCGAACCGACGGCCGGTCTCCCTCCAGCGTCACCCACACGAACAGGACGCGCAGTTGAAAGGAGGGGCGCCGTGGATACGGTGGTTGTCGGAATCGTCGCGACCGTAGTCGGTGCTGCCCTCGGCTTCGCGATCTACCGCTTCCTCATCAAAGACCGCACGGTTCGTGCCGCCGAGAACGCGGACCGCATCGTCAGGGAAGCTGAGAAGCAAGCTGAGACGCTCAAGAAGGAAGCCCTGATCGAGGCCAAGGACCAGATCTTCAAGATGAAGGCCGAGGCCGAGGCCGAGTCCAAGGAACGCCGCAAGGAGGTCACCGCGCTCGAGAACCGCCTCGTGCAGCGCGAGGAGTCGATCGACCGTCGCGCCGAGTCGCTGGACAAGCGCGAACACCAGCTCTCCAGCCTCCAGGGACAGATCGCCAAGCGCGAGGCCGACCTGGAAGAGATCCTCGAGCAGGAGCAGCGGCGCCTCGAATCGCTCGCCGGCATGACCGCCGAACAGGCCAAAGGCGAGCTCATGCACCGTATCGAGGAGGATGTGAAGCGCGACGCCGCCGCCTTCATCCGCGAGACCGAGGCGCGCGCTCGCGAGGAAGCGGACAAGAAGGCCCGCAACATCGTCGGCATCGCGATCCAGCGGGTGGCCGCCGATCACACGGCAGAGTCGACCGTCTCGGTCGTCCACATCCCGAGCGACGACATGAAGGGCCGCATCATCGGACGAGAAGGCCGAAACATCCGGGCATTCGAGCAGCTCACCGGCATCAACCTGATCATCGACGACACGCCCGAGGCGGTCATACTCTCAAGCTTCGACCCGGTTCGCCGAGAGATCGGGCGTCTGGCGCTCGAGACCCTCATCCAGGACGGGCGGATCCACCCGGCGCGCATCGAAGAGACGTTCGACAAGGCGACATCGCTCGTCAACCAGCAGATACACGACGCCGGCGAGCAGGCGGCGTTCGACAGCGGCATCCACGGACTGCATCCCGAGATCGTCAGGACGCTCGGCCGCCTGAAGTTCCGCACGAGCTACGGACAGAACGTGCTGAACCATTCGCTCGAGGTGGCGCACCTCGCCGGCGTGATGGCGGCTGAGCTCGGCACTGACGTGCAGCTCGCGAAACGCGCCGGGCTGCTGCACGACCTCGGCAAGTCCATCGACCACGAGGTCGAAGGCCCTCATGCCGTCATCGGTGCGGATCTGACTCGGCGGATGAACGAGTCGAAAGCGGTCACCCACGCAATCGAGGCGCACCACGGCGACGTGGAGCCGCAGACCATCGAGGCGGTGCTCGTACAGGCCGCCGATGCGATCTCCGCCGGCAGGCCGGGAGCGCGTCGCGAAACGCTCGAGAGCTACATCAAGCGCCTCGAGAAGCTCGAGGCGGTCGCCAACCAGCACAAGGGCGTGGAGAAGACCTACGCCATGCAAGCGGGCCGCGAGATCCGGATCATGGTCAAGCCCGACCAGATCAGCGACGCCGACTCCGTCGTGCTCGCCCGCGACATCGCCAAGCAGATCGAGGAGGAGCTCGAGTATCCCGGACAGATCAAGGTGATGGTCATCCGGGAGAGCCGTGCCGTCGACTACGCGAAGTAGCGCAGGACTCGCTTGCCGGGTGCGCTGCGGCGCTCGTCGGACGCCCGGTCGTGCGCGTGCGCACCATGCGATGCACGGCGCGACCGATGGCGCTACACTGACACCGGCTACCAGCCATGCGGGCGGGCCGTCTTCGGGCGGCTCGTTCTGCTTTCCGCAGCGGATCCCGCATGCGGTCTCGACACCGGGTCCCC
>CAYWCB010000059.1:0-5002 GCA_964456615.1 uncultured Eubacteriales bacterium
GGGGATACCCTGAACGGGCGACGCGGGCGGCATGACGCGGGGTCGCGCCGCCCGTCGGGTTGCGGCGTCCCTACCTTACGGTGACGTAGCGGAACGCGCTGTATGCCGGGGCGTGCTTCGCATCCCTGTGATACGCGCGAATGCGCCACTTGCCGCGATAGGGCAGCCGGACTTGTGCCGAGTACCTGGTTCGTCCGGAGCTGCTGGTCACGCTGGCAGCCTGGGTCCTCCGCAGCACCCACTTGCCGCCCTCCAGGCGGTACGCCAGAAGGCGGGCGACACTCGCGGCGGAGAGCTGCCTCAGGCTGACCGAACCGCTCGCCCGGTAGGTGCGCCCGAGTGCCATCGCACTCGCAACGACCGGCGTACCGACCGCGGCCTTCCTCGACCACTCGATCCGGTATGCGCCACAGCCCGAGCGAGCATAGACGTCCAGGTAGTAGGCACCGGACGCGGGCGCAAGATACGTCAGGCGCTCCGAAGCCGTGCCGCCGGAAGAGCTGGCGACCGCGCGATCCGCGTCGTCGATCGACTCCGTGCCGGGAGGGAACAGGTAGAGCTCGAATGTCCGGTCGATGCTGCCGTAGAGCTCCACATCCAGTTGCTCGCCCGCTGCCAGATAGACCTGGTAGACGTCATCCTGGTCGATGTCCGCCTCGAGCGTCCCCGTGAACGGGGAGGTCCGGATGGGCGGGCCCGGGATGGCATCTCGGTCCCCGGGCCATTCGGTGGACCAGAAGAGGGTGTAGGCCGGCTCGAACGCCTCGGCCTCCTCGTGGTTGTAGACGTCGAGATAGTGGGTGCCCGACTCGGTAGCGAGATACGTCAGGTGCAGCGGGTACTCACCGGCAGGACGGTCGGCACACTCGACCACGAGCGAGCCCTCGACCGTCTCCGCGTCGGGCTCGAGAACGCCCAGGTCGATGTCGGACTCGCTGCTGCCGAGAAGCACGGCCTTCAGCATCTCACCTTCGCGCAGGTTCACGCCGAAGACGTCGTGGAGGTCTGCGGGATCCGAGAAGGTACCCTCTATGGGCGAGATCGCACGTATTCCCGGTATGTCGTCGTCACCCTCGGCGAAGAAGCCCGCCGTCATTGCGGGGGTGACGAACAGAACGGCGCCGCAGAGCGCCGACGCCAAGACGAGACGAAGGGTGATACGCTTGAAGCCTGACATGTTCTTTCCTCCCGGTATTCGGCCAAGGCGAAGGGCCCGGGCCGAGGATGAGCCCGATTCGTTGGGGATGGCGGGCGACATCCGGATGCGCTCTCGATACCTGTATCGGCACGCGCGCACCCGCCGATGAGTCCCGGAAGAACGGCAGCCACGTGACCCACGACCGGCGCGGGGACGACCGGCTCCCCTGAGGCCAGGCTGGCGGACAAGCCGTTTGTGCGTGTGCGCTAGTGCCTGAAGTGCCGGTGCCCCGTGAAGACGAGAGCGACCCCTGCCGCGTCAGCCGCTGCGATGACCTCGGGATCGCGCTGCGAGCCGCCCGGCTGGATGACCGCCGACACGCCCGCCGCCGCGCAGACCTCGAGCGAGTCCGGGAACGGCATGAACGCATCGCTCGCGCACACCGCTCCCTTCGCTTTCTCGCCGGCCTTGTCGACCGCGATCTTCGCGCTGTCCACGCGGCTCATCTGCCCGGCGCCGACGCCCACGCTCGCGAAGTCCTTCACGAGCAGGATCGCGTTGCTCTTCACGCTCTTGGCGACCTTCCAGCCGAACAGCAGCTGCTCGAACTCGTCGTCGGTCGGTTGACGCTTGCTGACGACTTTGAACTCGGAGGGGTTCTCGGATGCCGTGTCCGATGTCTGCACGAGCATGCCGCCCTCGACCGAGCGCGACTCGTAGTGACCGCCCACCGGCCTCGCACCGCCTGTCTTGAGCACCCTCAGGCTCGGTTTCTGCGTGAGCAGAGCGAGCGCCTCGGTATCGTAGTCGGGCGCGATCATCACTTCGACGAACTGCTCGTTCTCATAGATCGCCTCGATGAGCGAGGCGGGCGCCGTGCGGTTGAACGCCATGACGCCGCCGAACGCCGAGATCGGATCGCTCGCCCACGCGCGCTCGTAGGCCTCAGTGATGCTCCCCGCGATCGCCGTGCCGCAGGGGTTCGTGTGTTTCACGATGACGCACGCGGGTTCGGCGACGAACTCGCGCACGGCGGACCAGCACGCGTCCGTGTCGAGGATGTTGTTGTATGAGAGCTCCTTGCCCTGGAGCTGCTCGGCGCGGGCGAGCGTGTTCTCCCCGGCATCCGCGAAACGGTAGAACGCGGCCTCCTGATGCGGGTTCTCTCCGTAGCGAAGACCCTGGACCTTCTCGAGGAAGAACCGCACGTCGTCCGGGAAGAGCACCCCAGTCTCGCGCGCACCCACGCCGCTCGCGGCCGCGCGCGACAGATAGTTGAAGATGGCATTGTCGTAGGCGCTCGTGGTACGGAAGACGTCGACGGCGAGACGCATCCGGGTCTCGTAGGTCGTCGCGCCGCCGTTGGCGCGCATCTCCGCGAGGATGGCGCCGTAGTCGTCAGGGTTGGTGACGACCGTCACGGCCGCGAAGTTCTTGGCGGCCGAGCGGAGCATCGACGGACCGCCTATGTCGATGTTCTCTACCGCGTCCTCGAGGGTGACGCCCTCCTTCGCGACGGTCGCCTCGAAGGCGTAGAGGTTCACGCACACCAGATCGATCAGGCCGATGCCGTGCTCCTCGGCCTGGCGCATGTGCTCGGGGACATCGCGCCGCGCGAGCAGACCGCCGTGCACGCGAGGGTGAAGGGTCTTCACGCGCCCATCCATCATCTCGGGGAAGCCGGTGAGATCGTCGATCGGGCGCACCGTCACCCCGCCCTCGGCGATCGCCTTCGCGGTGCCGCCGGTCGAGACGATCTCCACGCCGAACTCCTCGGCGAGCGTCTTGGCGAACTCGACGACGCCGGTCTTGTCGGTCACCGAGATGAGTGCGCGCTTGATGACTGCCTGGTTCATGGATGCCCCGCTCCCCTGCTCGATCGCCTCACGGATTGCGGACGCCCCTTGCCGCGAGCCGCGGCGGGGCATCGCTCCATGCCAGTGTAGCGACTCGCACGCCGAGCGGAAGTGGCGATTTGGACGGTCCTCCGGGAGCGCGGCGGGCGAGAGTCGGGCGAGGGACGGCGAGCGACCGGCGGCGCGCCGCTTACTGGAAGTAGACGAACGCCTCGACCATCGCGCAGAGCTCGGCCGACGCTCCGATGCTGTGCCTCACGCGCTTCGCGACGTCCGGATCGAGTTCCTCTTGCGGCAGGGGCATCATCCCGCCGAGGATCCGCGCACGTTCGAAGACGGCGTCGGCTATCCCCGGCTTGAAGTAGGCCGAGCACACGCGCTCCGAGGTCTCGAACGTCGGGGCTTCCGCGAAGCGGTAGCCATGGTAGAAGCAGAGCGACTCGCCCGCCGCCGTCATCGCTTCGCGCACTGCCGCATCCGCGGCGTCGTAGCGGCACTCGTCGTAGTGGCGCCGAGCGCGGATCGCGCAGTCCCAGGCATCGTTCAAGCGGGGCATGGACTGCGCCTTGCCGTCCTCGGAAGACTGGAGTATGCCCTCGTCGACGAGCGGTTCCCATTCCACAGCTGCTCCTCTCAGACACCCCGACTCCCGCGACATTCGCGCTTCCGGTGAGAACACCGTTCTGCGATCAGCCGGCGGCAAACGACGACGCCTCGAGATCCGCCGAGTCGCCCTCTCGCCCCATCATCCCTGACGGCCCTTACCGATTCCTTACCGAGAACGGAACGCGCCCGTGAACGCGCGTGCGGAGCTGCGGACGGGACTCACGCGCCCAGGTCGCCGCGCGGCGAGGGGCCGCAATCACCCAGCGTGATCGCGTACGCGCACCTTGCGACCGATGATCTCGAGCCGGTCCTCGGCGACCAGCTGGAGCGCTCGAGGGTAGATGCGGTACTCGACCTCGTGGACCTTCGCCTCGAGGGACTCGAGCGTGTCGTCCTCGGCAACGACTACCGCCTCCTGGGCGATGATCGGCCCGCGATCGAACTCCTCGTCGGCGAAGTGCACCGTCACGCCGGTCACCTTCACGCCATAGTCGTAGGCGTCGTGGATGCCGGACGCGCCGGGGAAGGCCGGCAGGAGGGCGGGGTGGATGTTGAGCACGCGGAGGGGGTACGCGCGCAGCACTTCCTTGCCGAGAAGCCGCATGTAGCCGGCCATGACCACGATGTCGGCACCGTGGGACTCGAGCGCCGCGAGGATCGCCTTGTTGTACGCGCCGAACGTCTGGTAGGCGGTGCGGTCGAGGTAGACGGCCGGGATGTCGGCCTTGCGCGCGCGCTCGAGACCGTACGCCTCCTCGTGGCTCGAGATGACGACGACGACCTCGCCGTCGACGCGCCCTTCGGCGCACGCGTCTATGATCGCCTGAAGGTTGGCGCCACTGCCCGAGATGAGCACCCCCATGTGGAGTCTAGCCAAGATAGGTCACCCTTCCTGAACCTTCGACGATCTCCCCCACTTCGAATGCCCGCTCGCCGGCCTCGTGGAGCGCCGCGGACGCGTCGGCGGCAAGGCGGCCGTCGACGACGACCGCGAACCCGATACCCATGTTGAACGTCTTGTACATCTCGGCCGGATCGAGCTCTGCCTCGCCCGCTATGAGATCGTAAATGCGCGGCACGCACCACGCGCCCCGGACGACGCGTGCGTCGCACGTCTCGGGCAGCACCCTGCCCAGGTTCTCGGTGATGCCGCCGCCGGTGATGTGCGCCATGGCCTTGACCGGGAGTTTCCGCAGAAGGTCCAGGACCGGCCTGACGTAGATCCGCGTGGGCTCCAGCAGCACGTCTCCAAG
Source organism: uncultured Eubacteriales bacterium (assembly GCA_964456615.1). Taxonomy (GTDB): domain Bacteria; phylum Actinomycetota; class Coriobacteriia; order Anaerosomatales; family CAVRZR01; genus CAVRZR01. Next base: position 4,854 of record CAYWCB010000059.1, read on the forward strand.
GTGCTTCCCGCCGAGGCCCACGCGCGGCAGGTCGAGCTCGTTCTCGCGGCCCTCCACAAACACGCGGCGCACGAGCGAGAACCCGTTGCTGTGCAGGCCGCTCGACGCGAGCCCGAGGATGACGTCGCCGGGCACCACGGCCGAGCCGT
>CAYWCB010000059.1:5031-5484 GCA_964456615.1 uncultured Eubacteriales bacterium
CGACGACGCCCACGCAGAAGCCCGAGAGGTCGTAGTCGTCCTCGGCCATCACGCCAGGGTGCTCGGCCATCTCCCCCCCGACCAGCGCACAGCCGGCCTGCCGACAACCCTCGGCGATGCCCGAGACGATGTTTGCGACGCGCTCGGCCACGAGCTTGCCGACGGCGATGTAGTCGAGGAAGAAGAGCGGCTCGGCGCCGGAGACGAGGATGTCGTTCGCGCACATCGCCACGAGGTCGATGCCGACCGTGTCGTGGCGGTCCATGAGCTGCGCGATCTTGAGCTTCGTGCCGACGCCGTCGGTTCCCGAGACGAGTACCGGGTCCTCCATGTCTTTGAGCGCGGAAGCGCTGAACAGGCCGCCGAAGCCGCCGATGTCGCCGATGACCTCGGGCCGGTACGTCGAGCGCACGTGCTCCTTGATGAGCTCGACCGCCTTCTCCCCCGCCGCGA
>CAYWCB010000059.1:5494-10271 GCA_964456615.1 uncultured Eubacteriales bacterium
GGAGCGCACCGCCGAGCGGATGGCGTTGACTGCGCGTGCACCTTCGGCGGTGTCGACGCCGGCGTCGCGATACGTGAAGCCACCGTGCCCGTGTCCGTCGTCGGGCATGCCGCTACCCGCAGCTCTCCAGTGCGAGCTTGCCCTGCTTGACGGAGTCCGGGATCTCGATCGGGTACTCGCCGTCGAAGCACGCGAGGCAGTAGTCGCTGCGAGGCCTGCCCGTCGACTCCACGAGGTCCTCGAGCGAGAGGTACGCAAGGGAGTCGGCGCCGATGAACTCGCGCACCTCTTCGACAGATTGTGACGAGGCGATGAGCTGCTCTTGCGTGTCGGTGTCGATGCCGTAGAAGCACGGCCAACGCACCGGCGGGGACGTGATGCGCATGTGCACTTCGCGCGCACCCGCATCGCGCAGGAGCTGGACGAGCTTCTTGCTCGTGTTCCCGCGCACGATCGAGTCGTCCACGACGACGAGGCGCTTCCCGCCGATGACGTGCTTGAGCGGGTTCAGCTTGAGCTTGATGTCCTGCTGACGTATGGACTGGGTCGGCGAGATGAACGTGCGGCCGATGTAGCGGTTCTTCACGAGGCCTTCGCCGAAGGGGATCCCGCTCGCCTGCGCGTAGCCGACCGCGGCGGGCACGCCCGAGTCGGGAACGCCGATGACGAGATCCGCGTCGACCGGGGCCGAGAGCGCGATCGCCGCGCCCATCCGCCCGCGGGCCTCGTAGAGGTTGCAGTCGTAGAGCACGCTGTCGGGCCGCGCGAAGTAAATGAACTCGAACACGCAGAGCGAGGGCTTCTCGGCCGGGACCGCTCGGTCCGACTCCACGCCGTCCTCGGAGATCTTCAGCATCTCGCCGGGAGCGATGTCGCGCACGTACTCGGCGCCGACGATGTCGAGCCCGCACGTCTCGCTCGCGACGACCCATCCGCGGACATCGAGCTTGCCCAGCACGAGCGGACGCACGCCGTACGGGTCGCGGAACGCGTAGAGGGCCTTCTCGGTGATGAGCACGACCGCGTACGCGCCGCTGATCAGCTGCATCGTGTCGCGGATGCCGTCGCGCAGCCGGTTGTGCTTCTGCGTGAACGAGCCGACCAGCGTGGCGATGACTTCCGAGTCCGTCGTGGACCGGAACCGGATGCCGTTGCCCTTGAGCTCTTCGCGAAGCTCGCGGGTGTTCACGAGGTTGCCGTTGTGTGCGAGCGCGATCACCTGGTGGCCGATGGTGGAGAGGTGCGGCTGCGCGTTCTCCCACAAAGTGCTCGTGCCGGTCGTGGAGTAGCGCGTGTGGCCGATCGCGACATCGCCGGTGAGCGAATCCAGATCGCTCTCGCGGAATACGCGCGAGACCAGTCCCAGGTTCTTGATGACGGTGACGGTGTCGTTGTCGCCGACCGCGATGCCTGCGGACTCCTGGCCGCGGTGCTGGAGCGCGTGCAGGCCGAAGTAGGTGAGGCGGGCGACGTCCTCGCCCGGCGCGTACACGCCGAATACCCCGCACGCTTCCTCGGGGCCGTCGGGGCGGCCGAGGCGACGCGGCGAATCGTCGAGCGGGGGCTCGTCGTTCGAACCGGGTTTCATGCGATCGCGTCCTCGCGAGCGGAGTGGGCGGAGCCGAACGCGCGTAGGATAGCACGCTCGCAAGCGGTTGTCGGCGCACTTCGAGATGGGGTCGCCGGGGCGCTCGCCCGTGGGTTGATCGGCGCGGATCGACCGCCGCAGCAGGCTAGGGGCTAGTCCGCGGACGCGGGACCGACCGGCTTCGTTGCCGGCGTCGACCGCGCCAGCCGGAACAGGACGCCCTTGTCCCGATACGAGGACGAAGCGCCCTTCAGAAGCTTCGACTTCATCGTCGCCGAGGTCGTGAGGTACGCAGCGCCTGTCTTCTTGTGCACGAGCCGGAACACTGGGGTCGCGGAGGAGACCGTCGAGACCTTGCCGACCATGCCGCGGCCCAGCCAGACCTTCGGCGACCTGCTCAGGGCCTTCTCGTACACGCTCTGCTGGATCGTGTATGCCCAGACACCGGAGCGAGCGTGCTGCAGGCGGTAGAGCGAGTAGCGGTTCGCGGTGGCACTCGTATCGATCGTGAACGCCACGCCGAGGTCCCGGTACGGGTTCCACGCGCGCGTCGTCGTCCGGTACCGCTCGGTCTCGCTCGACGTGTAGACGTAGTGGCCCGTGCGCCGGTCGAGGAGCCGGTAGACCGGCTGCAGTCTCGGCGAGGACTGCGGGTCTCCGAAGTAGCGCACGTACACGTCCCAGAACAGCTTCTGTGGGTAGTAGGGCGTGTACGTGTACAGCGCGTAGGTGCACGCGTTCTTGGGGACGATGCTGATGCCCCTCGCCTTGCCGTCGACGTAGGCGGTCACCCTCTTCGCCAGTCCGGGACGCCACTTGTACGTGATCTCATACGTCGACAGCTTCCGGGCGCCGTGCCACACCTGCGTGCCGAAGCCTGGATACCGGTTCGTGCTCCCGGGGTAGATGCCGCATCCCATCGCCTCGGCCAGGCGCTTCGCGGATGGGCTCCGCATGGCGAGGAGGCTCTGCTCCTTCTGAAGCGTGGCCATGATGACCTTCGGGTTGAGGTTCCACGCCTTCGCCGCGTCGTGGATGACCCTCGACGCGGGCCTCGTGACGCCGGCGTGGTCGGTCGTCACGAGGGAGTCGAGCACGCCCGTCTGCGCCTCGAGGAACGCCTGGATGTCGGCTTCGGACATCGAGTCCGACGCTCTCCATGTGTCGTAGGAAATGATGTCGAGGGCGTCGAACGTGGCAGCGCTCGCGACGCTCGCGAAACACGCCGAGATGGCCACCGCCAGGATGGCGGCGACAACGACTCTGCTGCTCCAACGTGTTGCTCTGACCGACATCACCCTCCTGCAGTCCTGTGCGGCCACGGAACCCTCCGCGCGCGGTCGACCGCGCCGACGGCGACCCGCCGCGCCAATGGGCTCATCGGCACTTCGTCGCACGCTCCTGAGAGCGGCGCACGAAGCCCGGTGCGCTAGCCCTCATACAGCTCCTCGCTCGCGATCGTCTCGGTACCGCGCACCAGCCGTTCGAGCGTCGGCACATATGCTGCGACAAGCTCGTCCAGCGATGCCGAGACCAGACCACCTTCCGGTCCTGAGATCTCCAGTGAGTCCCCGCCCACCTCGCCGAGCACCGCAAACGGCGCGCCATGCGCCAGCGCGATGTCGATGAAGACGTCGACATCCTCCTCGGCGATCGAGACGACGATCCTGCTCTGGGTCTCGCCGAAGAGCGACGCGACGGCGGGAAGGCCGTCCTCGAGGTGCACGTCCGCGCCGATGCCGCCGGCGATGCAGCACTCCGCAAGCGCGATCGCGATGCCACCCTCGGAGCAGTCGTGGGCCGAACGTACGACGCCGCCGCGGATGGCCTCTCGCACGACGGACTGGACGGCCATCTCCAGCTCGAGGTCGATCGTCGGCGGGCGCCCAGCGACCAGACCGTGCTCGACCTTGAGGTACTCGCTCCCGCCGAGCTCGGCCAGGCTCTCTCCAAGCAGCACGATCACGTCACCCTCCGCCTTGAACGCGACCGTCGCATACTTCGTGACGTCGTCGAGGATGCCGACGAGCCCGACGGTGGGAGTCGGGTATATCGCCTGGCCGAACGACTCGTTGTGGAAGGAGACGTTGCCCGAGATGACGGGTACCGCGAACGTCTTGCAGGCGTCGGCGAGCCCGCGCACGGACTCATGGAACGTCCAGAAGACCTCGGGCTTCTCGGGATTGCCGAAGTTCAGACAGTCGGTGATGGCGGCCGGCTCTCCGCCCACGCACGCCACGTTGCGCGAAGCTTCGGCGAAGGCGATCTGCGCACCCACGTACGGATCGAGGTAGCAGTAGCGCCCGTTGCAGTCCGCCGAGACCGCGATACCCCGCGTCGTCATCTCGCCTCGGCCGGAGTCGCCCACGCGCAGCACCGCCGCGTCGCCGCCTGGGAGCACGACGGTGTTCACCATGACCTGGTTGTCGTACTGCTCCCAGATCCAGTGACGAGAGCAGATGTTGGGGCTCGCGAGCAGGCCGAGGAAGACCTCGGTGAGCGCCTCGGAGGTCCACGGATGCTCGACTTGGCCCAGCGGGTCGAACGCCTGCACCTCGTCGAGGTAGGCGGGGCGGACGCCCACCGGGTCGTACACGGGCGCGTCGTGCGCCAGCGTGGCCGCGGGCATGTCGCCGACGACCTCGTCGCCCATGCGCACGACGAAGCGACCGGTGTCGGTGATCTGCCCGATCACGGTCGAGAGCAGGCCCCACTTCTCGCAGACTCCTTCCGCCGTGACAAGGTTCTCAGGCGTCACCACCGCGACCATGCGCTCCTGTGACTCCGAAACCATGATCTCGAATGCCTGCATAGCGTCCTCGCGCTGTGGTACCGCGGCGGCGTCGATGTCGACTCCCACATCGCCCCTGCTCGCCATCTCGCTGATCGAGCTCGTGAGTCCGGCCGCGCCGCAGTCGCCGAGGGCGACGAGCAGACCCTTGTCGAGCAGTTCAAGGCACGCCTCGATCAGCAGCTTCTCTTCGAACGGGTCTCCCACCTGGACGCTCGGCCGCTTGTCCTCGGCTTTCTCGTCGAATTCCTGGCTGGCGAGCGTCGAGGCGCCGCCGATGCCGTCCCGCCCGGTCGTCGAGCCGATGAGCAGCACTGGATTGCCAGGCCCCGCCGCGACCGCGCGCGTGAGGCGCTCCTCGCGCATGAGCCCGAGCGACATCGCGTTGATGAGGCAGT
>CAYWCB010000060.1:0-10117 GCA_964456615.1 uncultured Eubacteriales bacterium
CGACGAGCCGGATGTCCGCCGAGTTCTTGCCGGTGATGCCGCGCTCGGGGATCTCCATGAGCTCGATGCCCAGTTCGTGGAGCTGCGTGACGTAGGTGTCGAAGCGGGCCCAGTCCGCATACGCGCGCTTCGAGACGACTTTGCCCTTCTCCACGAGCCGCTCGAGCACGCGGCTCATGTCGAGCGCTCGCGGCTTGGTCCGGGCCTTGGTCCTGCCCGCCTGGTCGACGCCGAGAGCGAGGTTCTCGAAGTCGATGAATACCGCGAGCGAATGCGCTTCGTCAGCCATGATGTGTCCTTTCCGGCCCATGCTCTGTCGCGGTCTGCGGCGGCATCCGCCCGTCGCCTCCCCGCGTTCTGTCTCCAACGCCGATGATGACACGACGCCGTCCGGGGCGGTACCTGCAGCGTGGAACGTCCTCCCCCGATGCTCGCTCTGGGTACCGAGCGGGGGTATGAATGCGTCAGGCTATCGATGCGTCGCGCGTCAACGCCGGCACCACACCCGTATGTGAGAGGAGGTGCGATGGACGACCCGCAGGTCCGAGATGACCAGGAGAAGCCGCCTCTGCTCGTGTACTGCCGCCAGTGGTGCGGCCACTGCATGCAGGCCCGTCATTGGCTCGACGCGAGGGGTGTCGACTACGTGGAGCTAGATGTCGAGGAGGACCCTGCCGCTCATGAGCGCGCAGCGGCGCTCAACGACGGGCGTCTCCACACCCCTACGTTCGAATGCGGCACCGAGATCTGTGTCGACTTCCGCCCGGAGCGCCTGTGCGAGATCCTCGGCATCGAGCCGTGACTCAGCGTTGAATGGTCTCTTCCGCGGCCGTCGTGCGAGGCTCGGACGGCCGCTCTGGCCTCCCGGCCCGGCTAGGTGCTGTCCTCTCCGGCGGACAGGAACCCACCGCGCGCGCCGTACTTCGCGCCCGTGAGCACACCTGCGAGAAGTCCCAGCGCCCCCACCGCGAGCCAACGAATCCCGAGGGCGAGTCCGACAGCGCACAGCGCCGAGCACACGACGAACGCGCCCCCGTTGACGGTCCAGAAGCGCCAGGCGATGTTGCGGTAGCGTCGGCCGAGCACGTGGCCGATCGCAGCGCCCACCGTTAGCCCGGCCGCGCCCGAGGCCATGGTTCCGACGAGTGCGGCCGCGTTCACTGGCCGGAACCACCCTTCGCTCCCTGGGCTCGCCGCGGCGCGATCAGATCGACCCGCGTGTAGGCGATGCGGAAGCCGAGGCGCTCCATGTTCCGCTGTGAGGGACTGCCCGGCGTGGACTCCGTCACGGCGAGGTCGCACCCGGCGTCGCGCGCACGCCGAAGCCGCTCGAGCTGCATGGAGCGCTGGACGCCGCGTTCGCGGTAGGGCGCTAGCGTCGTGTCCGCCGAGAGCCAGCCGACGCCGTCCTCGATGACGAGCTCGCCCGTGCCGGCCGGTTCGCCGTCGATCCACGCGAGCAACAGAACGGCAGAGTCGCGTGCGGCGATGATGCGGGCGAGGTCCAGTTCGGCTTCGGTGGGCAGGTTCGGTGTCGCGAACCCGACCGCTACGACCCTCGCCCATAGATCGCGCTCGTCGGCGCTGCACTGCCTGATCTCGACAGTCGGTTCGTCGAGTGCCGCGTGCGTGTCCAGCGGCAAGGCGAGCACGTTCTCGAAAGCGTCGAGCACCCACCCGCGCTCTCCCAGAACCCGCCAGAGCGACGGGTGCGCGAACGGGCAGACGGCGACCTTGCCCCGGGCCTTCCGCCACGAGTAGAAGCGTTCGAGCAGCGCGGCGTCGTCTTGCGTGACCTCGCCCGCGAAGCCGAGCCCGAACGCCTCGTTGACCGGCGAGTCCTTGCCCACATAGGCGGCAACGCCACCCGCAACGTCTATGGCAAGAGCGTCGCGCTCGGGAAACACGCTTCGTGCGGCGCGGGCGATCCTCCACATTTCGCGCGCGGTCAGTCCCTCGAGACGCCTCGCGAGCTCTTCGTCGGAATGCACGATCCTCTGGATCTCCTGGTGCGGCATGCGCCTATCCTAGTGGACGCGGACGCCACACGCTCGGACCCTCCCGGCTGCGCGCCCCCGAGCGATGCCGCCACCCGTCGACCCGAGACGGCCGTCCCTACGTCTGCAGCCGGTCGAGCAGCCAGGCCATGTTCTCCCCCAGCCTGCGCACGGTGGCCATGCCCTCCTCGTCGGCCTCGACCTCGCCCTTCTTGCGACCGATGCCGACGTTCCAGTAGCTCGATCCCACGACGAGCATCTCGCCGATGAGGAAGAAGTGATTGATCGTGTCGAAGGCGTGGATGGCCCCGGCCCGGCGGACGAGCTCGGGCTCGGCGTACGTGGTGTTCGGGCGCACCGCCACGACCGCGGCCCCGGGCTTGCGGGCCCATATGTTGCCGTTCATCCGTCCCACGTACCCTGCCCGGTCGATGATCGCCTTGAGTTCTGCCGAGACGTCGGCGAAGTAGACCGGGGAGCCGAGCAGGAGAGCATCGGCGCCGGCCATGGCGTCGATGACGGCGTTCCCGTCGTCGGCGAGACCCGAGCATGTGTTGTCCTTCGTCGCCTGGCACTTCATGCAGGCGGTGCAGCCCCGGATCTGCTTGCCCGCCAGCTCGATGAGCTCGCAGTCGTGACCTGCTTCTTCGAGCGGCGCGAGTGCGGTCCGGAGCAGGATCGCGGTGTTTCCACCGCTTCGGGCGGATCCGTTGACGGCAACGACCTTCACGCTCTGGTCCCACCTCTCGTTGACGCGCGTTCGATGACACGCGCAGTCGCATTCGGCACGTACACGGGTACGCGTCCCCGCACCCGACGGTATCTAGTCGGCAAAGACCGCCCGCCAGTAGGTGCTGTCACCGTACACGAGCGCCGTGCCCACGGCCATGTAGGCCACGCCGAGAAGCTCAGGCGGGGCGCCGGTGTTCCGCAGGAGGATCCCTCCGCCCATCATCACGACGATGAGCAGCCAGGCCTTCCATGAGAAGAAGCCGAACAGGCAACGCTCACGACCCCTCGCCCGGATCCGCGCGACGGCCTTGCGCGCCACGCCGTCCAGGACGAGATGCCCCTTCACGACACCGAGCACGAGGGCAATCGCGACGAGCCAGGCAGCCCAGTGGCTGCGAGTGAGGTAGGTGACCCCTCGGACGAGAAGGATAGACGCGCCGACGAGCCAGACGATCGCAGCAAGCACGAGTTGCGCCCGCGCGCTCGCACGAGGCGTGATGCGCCGCAGAAAGCGATCGGGAGCGTGTCCAGACGTTGACGTGGGAGCGGGCGTCGCGCCGCCTGCGCCAGGCTGGTTCGCGGACAGGGTCGTGTCCTCCATAGGCCGCCTACCGAGCAAAGTCCGCGCCGATGATAGCAGGGTCACTCGGCGTGTCCTCGGGCAGTCGTCACGGCTTCCTCGGTCTGCGGATCGAACACGTACACGCGCTCCAGGTCCACGACCCCAGGACAAAAGAGGGATTGGGCCCCTTGTGTTCTTGATACGCAGAATCGCCCAGATAAGGGTCCGAAGTGCCCATTCGTCGGGACCCCAAGCCGATTCCCGTTCCTGCGCCTCGAGCGTGAGATCGCGGACCACGGTGAGCCCTGCGACCGGTGGCCCCCGAGAAGCCGAGGGAGGATACAATCCCTTCTGCGACCTATGCGTTCGAGTCCAAGCGACCGGAGCGGCCCTGCGAGCCCTGGGCACTCCCACGTGAGAGGACTGAGATGTCAGCTTCGAACGGACCGCGCCGCATCGTCATCATGGGCGCTGCCGGTCGCGACTTCCACAACTTCCAGATGCGCTATCGCAACGACGCCACCGCGCGCGTGGTTGCCTTCACCGCGACCCAGATCCCCGGCATCGACTGTCGTACATACCCCGCAGACCTCGCGGGCGACCTCTACCCGGAGGGTATCCCCGTCCTGCCGGAGGAGGACCTGCCCAGACTGATCGCCGAGGAGCACGTCGACGGCGTCGTCTTCGCGTACAGCGACATCGCGCACGAAGACGTGATGCACAAGGCCTCGCTCGTGCTCGCCCTCGGCCCGGATTTCGAGCTGCTCGGCGCCGACGAGACGATGCTCTCGGCGAACGTCCCGGTCATCTCGGTCACGGCGGTTCGCACGGGGGTCGGCAAGAGCGGCATCAGCAGCCGGGTCTGGCGCAGGTTGCGCGAGCGAGGGATCCATGCCGTGGACATCCGGCATCCGATGCCCTATCGGGACCTTCTGCACATGCGCGTAGAGCGGTACGCATCGCTCGAGGACCTCGACGAGCTCGGCGCGACCATCGAGGAGCGCGAGGAGTACGAGCACCTCATCGATCTCGGCGCCGTGATCTTCGCCGGCGTCGACTACGCCGACATCCTGGCCGCCGCGGAGAAGGAGGCCCAGGTCGTGATCTGGGACGGCGGCAACAACGACATGCCGTTCATCAAGCCCGACCTCGACATCGTCGCCGCCGATCCCCACCGGCCCGGTCACGAGCGCCTCTTCCACCCGGGGGAGGCGAACTTCCTGCGTGCCGGCGTCCTCGTCGTCAACAAGGTGGACAGCGCCGACCCCAAAGACGTGGCCGCGGTCCTCGATGCCGCCGCTCGCTTCAACCCCGATGCGACGGTCATCCAGACGAGGTCGGCGACGTACGCGGAGGACGGAGAGCGGATGCGGGGCAAGCGCGTGCTCGCCATCGAAGACGGTCCTACGGTCACGCACGGCGGCATGGGCTTCGGCGCGGCTGCGCTCGCCGCTCGCGAGCACGGCGCCGCCGAGCTCGTCGACCCGAGGCCGTGGGCGGTCGGCTCGATCCGCGAGGCCTTCGAGGAGTATCCGCACCTCGCGGAGGTCCTGCCGGCGGTCGGGTACTCGAAAGAGCAGCTCAGCGACCTCGAGGCGACGATCGCAGCCGTGCCGTGCGACGTCGTCGCGGTCGGCACCCCGATCGACCTCGGCAGGCTCGTGAGGATCGAGCAGCCGACCGTGCGCGTCACGTATCGGGTGGAGGACCTCACCGAGCCCACGCTCGACGACGTCGTGGACTCGTTCCTTCGGCAGCACGGACTGGCGTAGGCGCACGCCAAGCGAGGGACGATCTTCGCCGTCCGTTCGCCGCGGGCGCGCCGCCGCGCATGACGTGCGCGCCGCCCGCCTACAAACGCAGCTGCGCGCTCCTGATTACGTGACAGCCCCAGGAACGCATCTCCTCGAGGGCGCGCTCACCGTCGCCGGGAGCGAGATCGACGGCGCGACACCCGTCCTCGATGACGGTCACTTCGAATCCGAGGTTCCTGCCGTCGTGCGCGGTGTACTTCACGCAGTAGTCCGCCGCCAGCCCGCAGACCACGATGGCGCTCACGCCCCGGGCGCGCAGGAAGTCCTGGAGATCGGTCTCCTTGAGATGCTTGCTGTCGTAGAACGCGCTGTAGGAGTCGATCCCGGGATCCGTCCCCTTGTGCACGATGTGGTCGATGCCGACGACGTTGAACCCCGAGTGGAACGAGGCGCCCGGCGTGTTCTGCACGCAATGCGTCGGCCAGAGCACCTGCTCGATGCCGCCGAGATCGACCACATCACCCGGCGAGCGGCCTGGGTGGTTCGCGGCGAAGCTCCCGTGGTCGGCCGGGTGCCAGTCCTGGGTCAAGACCACGAGCTCGAATCTGGTCATCACCTCGTTGACCACCGGCAGGACCTCATCACCACCGATGACCGGCAGCGCGCCGAAGGGCATGAAGTCGTTCTGGATGTCCACAACGAGCAGCGCGTGCATCGCACTCACTCCCCTGCCTGTCCGGTGTTCTGTCCGGCACGGGCATTCCCACCCGGGTCGCCGGCCGAGCTGGCGGGCCACGCACCCGGCGCGCCGGCGCCGCGAACGCCCCGGGCTTCGAGCACGCGCCCCATCCGCTCGTCGTTCAGCCGCTCCTCGATGCCGACCGGGTAGACGTGCGGGTTCAAGAACCGCGTGATGCTCGGGTCGAGCTCGGCGACGTTGGCGAGCGCCCGCTCGCGCACCTCGGTCAGCTCGGCCAGTTCCATGACGAGGTCCCCGGCGCGGAACACCGGCTCGAGGAGTTCCTCGTGCGCGTCATCGCTCGTGAAGCGCTTCCTGCGCGTGACGTCCGTGGGGTCCACCATGATGGCCTCTGCGGGTACCTGCCGACGGACGTCGTGGATCATATCGCCGGCGAGCTTCCCCTGCCTGCGGTAGCGACGCACGCCGAGAAGCCCCGGCGTCGTCGCCTTGGCGATTTGTTCGGAGACCTTGATCCGCGAGATCCAGTCCCCACCGGGACGGCGGATGGCCGACAGCTTGTACACGCCGCCGAGCGCCGGTTGGCCCCACGCCGTGGCGAGCTTCGTACCCACACCCCAGATGTCGATGGCTGCTCCCTGCTCCTTGAGCGAGGCGATGAGGTGCTCGTCCAGTTCGTTGCTGGCGATGATCCGAACGCCCTCGAGACCGCCCTCGTCGAGGATCGCTCGCGCCTTCACCGACAGCCACGCGAGGTCCCCGGAGTCGATGCGAATGGCTGCGAGTCTGTGACCACTCTCGCGAAGGCGCAGACCGACCTCGACCGCGTTGCGCACTCCGTCGAGCGTGTCGTACGTGTCCACGAGCAGCGTGCAGTTGTTCGGCATGGCCCGGGCATACGCTTCGAAAGACTCGATCTCGCTGTCGAAGGCCATGACCCAGCTGTGGGCGTGCGTCCCCGCCACCGGTATGCCGAAGCGCTGGCCCGCGAGCACGTTGGACGTAGAGACGCACCCACCCACGTACGCCGCCCGGCTCGCGAGCACGCCGCCGTTCGGGCCTTGGGCTCTGCGCAGGCCGAACTCCATGACCGGATCGCCGCCAGCGGCCTGGCACACGCGCGCCGCCTTGGTCGCCACGAGGGTCTGGAAGTTGATGAGGTTCAGCAGGGCGGTCTCTACGATCTGGGATTGCACGATCGGTCCCGAGATCCGCAGCATCGGCTCGCCCGGGAACACGACCACTCCTTCGCGTATCGCGTCGACATCGCAGCGGAACTCGAACTCCTCGAGCCACGTCAGGAACTCGGTATCGAAAAGCGGGGAGCCATCGTTCCCGACCTGTGAGGCAAGATAGGAGAGGTCCTCTGCAACGAAGCGCAGAGAGCGCATGTACTCGACAGCCGACTCCAGGCCGCACGACAGTGCAAAGCCGCCACCGAACGGGTTCGATCGGAACGACAGGTGGAAGCACGCGTGGGTCTCGGTGATGCCGGCGCTCCAGTACGCCTGCGCCATCGTGAGCTCGTACAGGTCTGTGAGCATCGGCCCGGGGACGACGCCGAATCGAGCCGCATCCAACGGAGGCCTCCTTGCACCCGTGCCGGCCGCACGTCCACGCCACCGCGACCCGGACCGCTGGTGAACCGGCAGCATCAGGCTAGCACGCACCGGCGCACGCGCACGTGTCGCGATCCCGCGGACAGATGCGACGTGTCGTGTTCCCCGCCATAGACCGTCGCGACCGTTCGCCGAACGGCCGTTGCAGACCGCCGCGCCTGGGGTAGTATCACGTGGGCGTCCCCTCGATCACGCGGGACGCAGTGAACATGGGAGGGTCTGATGTCCGCTGTCGAGGGCGACGGCACTCAGCGTCACACCGGTTCTCCAGCTCCTATGCCACCCCCAGCACCCGCGTCCGACTCCACCGATGTCCCCGGCATCCTGGCCGGGCAGGTCGCCGAGCTGTACGCGGACTCCGAGCGCGAGCGCCGCAGCGCAAGCCTCGAGCGCGCCATCTCTCGCGCCCGAGATACCGCCTAGCAACTCCCGGCAACCGCGTCCTGCTACCCTCTGGCTGAGGCAGGGGGCGCGCCGTGCGTCGGCGTCGCTACGCCAACGAGTCCTGCACGTGCGGATGCGACGAACGATCGAGACGAGGCCACCGCAAGAGGTGAGTCCGCTATGTGTCAGTTCTGCGTACAACATGGGGACGGGAGGCGCTGGTACCTCGAGGCGTCGAACTACGCCGCCGACCTCGAGAGCGACCTCGCGAGGCGCGACTACATCATCGAGTTCATCAGCGGCTTCGACACGATGAGAGCGCGCGCCATCGGCGGGATGGAGTTCCTGGGAATGTTGCCGCGCCCCCTCGAGCGCGGGGGCAAGCGCGTCATCAGCAGGCGGATGCGCAAGATCCACTACGGACAACCCGTTCCGATAGAGGAGTGCGCCGGGATCTTCGACATCGCCACGAGCATCGTGAAGATCCCTTGCGTGTGCCGCACCTTCGCGGGCCACAAGCCCGACGCCGTCTGCATCCTCGTGACGACCCAGCCGATCGAACCGGTCCTCGCCGAGGGATTCAAGGACTACGTCGACGGACCGGATGTGAGCTCGTTCGAGCGCCTCACGAAGCAAGAGTCGCTCACGCTGCTCCAGCGCTGCGAGGTCCGGGGGCTCATGCACTCGGTGTGGACCTTCCTCACGCCCTTCATCGGCGCCATCTGCAACTGCAACCTCGAGAGCGGTTGCATGGCGATGAAGCTCACCGTCGGGTACTCGATGCCGCTGATGTGGCGCGGCGAGTCGGTGATCTCGCTCGATGCGGAGGCCTGCACCTCGTGTCGGCAGTGCGTCGAGCTCTGCCCCTTCGGCGCTCTGTCGGCAGAGGGCAATGGCGACGGCAGACGCGTTTCCCTCGATCGCAGGAACTGCTGGGGATGCGGCATCTGCCGAAGCGCGTGCACAGCCCGCGCACTCTCACTCGTCGACCGTCGCACGGTTCCCGAGGTCGCGGGAGTCTGGTAGCGGGTCGGCCGTCACGCCGAGGCGCTACGAACGCCGTGCGAGGCCATGCCGTTTCGCGCCAGACCGTGCGGATTCGCGCCTGGCCTGGCGGATTCGCGCCTGGCCTGGCGGAGCCGCGCGGGGCCGCGCTACTCCCTCAGCCGCGCGAGGTCGCGGACGCTCCGCGTGACGACGTAGTCCAAGACGAGTTGCCCGACGTCTCGCAGGCGCTTGACGTCGAGATGCGAGCTCACGTCCGTCGTCTTGTGGTACGCGGGGTCGGGCAGCGATTCGACCCAGACCGCCGGGATACCGGCCATCTCGTAGGGCTCGTGATCGCTCATGCCGGTCTCGCCCGGATCCCACTTGAACGCCATCGGCAGGCGAGGGCTGGAGAACGCCAGCAGATCGTTCACGAGCGTCTGCGGTCCTCGTTTCATGGAGCGGGCGTAGAGCTCGTCGCCGACGGCGATGAGATCGAGCGAGATCATCCCGGCGACCAGGTCCTTCTCGGCATCGCTCAGAGCCGTCACGTGGTAGCGCGAGCCGAAATGGTGCTGGTTTGTGTCGGCGCCGATAATCTCTTCCGATCCGAAGAAGGCGAACTCGACCGTTGCCGAGGTGTCCATGCGTGACAACACCGAGGCCATCGCCAGCAGCGCTCCGACTCCCGCGGCGTTGTCGTTCGCGCCCGGGGACGGGGGCTTGGAGTCCAGGTGTGCGCCGAGCACGAGCGTGCGCCTGGACGTGCCCGGCTTCACGGCGATGACATTCCGCGAGTGCTTGTTGTTGGGCAGAGTGAACTCCTCGATGCGCGGCTCGTAGCCCAGCCGCTCGAGCTGGAGTTCGACGTAGTTGGCGGCCATCCGTTCCTGCCGACTCCCCGCCGCGCGAACGCCGATCTTGTCCGCGAGGTGCCGTGTGTACACCATCGCGCGCTCGATCGGGAACGGAACCGGCGAGGCCGTCTCGCTCGCGGACACCGGCACGCTCGCCTCGACCTTGGGTCTGGCGACGAGAGCGAGTCCCGCCTGCGAGGTCGCCTCGTCGGCCGGCACCTTGTCTGCGCGCGGGATGGCCCAGTCGAGCGTCCGTAGCGCGGGCGCTCCCTCCAGGGTCGAGGGCGTGCATCCTGCTGCAGCCGATGCCGCAACCAGGACGACGACCAGTAGCGCAGCGCCGAACGCGCGCCCACGCGCTGCCCCACGCCCGCGCGCTGCCTCACGCCCGCGTCCGCCTGACCCAGCCACATCCATGCGTTCGTTGCCTCCAGGACCCACGAAGCAGGCGGCATGCCCATCCGTCGCCACCCAGTATAGGGACGCTTCTCCGAGACGCCCGCGCGTCGTCGACACCTTCGGGGG
>CAYWCB010000061.1:0-9902 GCA_964456615.1 uncultured Eubacteriales bacterium
GGTGTACGCACAGCAATGTGTTCAGCCGAGCAGTACTAATAGGCCGAGGTCTTGATCTTCTATTCCGACTCTCTTTCGAGCGCTATGCAGCACTCAGGGTGCAGGCCGTACCAAGGCTTGCGCCTCGGGCGCGCATGATAACTTCATATGACAGATCGACGAGCGAGAGCCGTTGGTTGTGTTCAGTGGTCATGGCGGAGGGGGTACACCCGATCCCATTCCGAACTCGGCAGTTAAGCCCTCCAGCGCCGATGGTACTGCGGCGTCAGGCCGTGGGAGAGTAGGACGCTGCTGAACACAACCAGCGGCTCTCGTCATGCCGGCCCGCGCCTTCCGCGGCACTCGTGAGACCGGGCAGAGGCGGCAAAGATGACCTGGCTAGTCAGGTTTCTGGTACGATTCGTGCATTGAGTGGAACCAGCGGCCCTTGGCCGGGATCGTGGCCACGATCGTGAGGAAGGGATACGAGTGAAAGAGAGAGTCCAGGCAGTCCTCGATCAGATACGTCCTGCCCTGCAGGCTGACGGCGGCGATGTGGAGCTCGTCGACGTGACCACCGAGGGCGTCGTGAAGGTCCGCCTCGTCGGCGCGTGCGCCGGATGCCCGATGTCACAGCTCACACTGAGCAACGGCGTCGAGCGCGTACTGAAGGAGCAGATCCCCGACGTCACGCGCGTCGAGCCGGTCTGAGGCTGTCGATCGAGCGAGCTACCGCTCGCAATCCTTGCACTGCGCTATCGTGTCGCGTCCGCGCCGCCCACGAGGGCGGCGCGTTGCGTTCAGGACCCGGGGCGATCGCTTCACCTGGAAGGGTCCCGGAAGGACCTCATCGAGCGGTCGGAACTGCCGACGAGCGGCGGATTAGGCCGTTCGTCATGTCCCAGCAGCTTCTGGTTGACGCACTAGATATGGGTTACTACACTGAGTGAGCCTCAAGATATTGTGTATGGGTGCCTTCGGTGCGGCCGGAGGCGAAGCTGTCCAGGTGAGTGGAAGAGGGGGTCCGTCAATGCCCGAGACCGCAGATAGGACCGGCTACTCGCGCGCTATCGACGAGATTCTGAGCGCCAACTCGCTCAGAGTGCTGCAGAAGCGCTACCTGCGCAAGGACGATGCCGGGAACGCGATCGAGAAGCCCTCGGACATGTTCATCCGAGTGGCCGAGAACATCGCGTCCGGCGAGCGGGTCTTTGGCGCAGACGATGCTCGCGTGGCTGAGGTCGCTCAGGACTTCTACAACCTCATGACGTCACTCGAGTTCCTTCCGAACTCGCCCACGCTCATGAACGCCGGCCGCGAGCTCCAGCAGTTGTCTGCGTGCTTCGTGCTGCCCGTCGAGGACTCGATGGAGTCGATCTTCGGTGCCGTGCGGGACACGGCGCTGATCCACAAGTCTGGCGGCGGCACCGGCTTCTCTTTCTCGAGGCTCCGCCCGGCCGGCGACCAGGTCAAGTCGACTCAGGGGGTGTCGTCGGGCCCGGTGTCGTTCATGCGGGTCTTCAACCAGGCTACGGAGGCGGTGAAGCAGGGTGGCACGCGTCGCGGGGCCAACATGGGCGTGCTGCGCGTCGATCATCCGGACATCCTCGACTTCATCAGGTGCAAGCAGGACGGCGACTTCGCCAACTTCAACATCTCGGTTGCGCTGACCGAGGAGTTCATGCGGGCGGTGAACGCAGGCACCTCCTACGACCTCAGGAACCCGCGCGACCAGGAGGTGGTCGGTCAGCTCGACGCGCGCGAGGTCTACGACCTCATCGTGCAGATGGCATGGGCGACCGGCGATCCAGGGATCATCTTCATCGACCGCATGAACCGGGACAATCCCACCCCTCGCCTCGGCGAGATCGAGTCGACGAACCCATGCGGCGAGCAGCCGCTGCTGCCGTACGAGGCGTGCAACCTGGGCTCGGTCAATCTGGCGAAGTTCGTGACCATCAGGGAGGGTGGACCAGAGGTCGAGTGGGACCGCCTCGCCGAGGTGATCCACCGATGCGTGCGGTTCCTCGATGATGTGATCGAGGTCAATCAGTACCCGCTCGAGAAGATCGGCGTGCTGGCGCGCGCCAACCGCAAGATCGGTCTCGGCGTGATGGGCTGGGCGGACATGCTCATCAAGATGGGCATCCCCTACGACTCGGACGAGGCCGTCGCGCTCGCGGAGAAGGTGATGGGCTTCATCAATGCCGAGGCGCACGCGGCATCGCGGAAGCTCGCAGCCGAGCGTGGGCCGTTCCCCAACTTCAAGGGGTCTATCTACGACACGCCCGAAGGCGGCCCAATCCGCAACGCGACGGTGACGACCATCGCTCCCACGGGCACGCTCTCGATCATCGCCAACTCGTCCTCGGGCGTGGAGCCGCTGTTCGCTGTGTCCTACGTGAGAACGGTCATGGACAACGACCGGCTCATCGAGGTGAACCCGGCGTTCGAAGACGTGGCTGTCAAGCAGGGCTTCTACAGCCGAGAACTCATGCAACTCATCGCCGATCATGGCTCGGTCGAGGGTATCGACGAGGTGCCCGCGGACGTTCAGCGGGACTTCCGCACGGCGCACGACATCAGCCCGGAGTGGCACATCCGAATGCAGGCGGCCTTTCAGAGGTCGACGGACAACGCGGTCTCGAAGACCGTCAACTTCCCCAAAGAGGCGACCGTCGAGGACGTCCGACACGTGTACGACCTCGCTCACGATCTGTGCGTGAAGGGCGTGACCATCTATCGGGATGGGTCCAAGGAAGGCCAGGTGCTCACGACCGGCAAGAGTGGGCAGGTGGCCGCAGCCGAGGAGACCGCGCGCCACGGCGAGATCGAGCCGAGGCCTCGGCCGCAGGTCACTGTCGGTCGCACGGAGAAGGTACAGACCGGGTGCGGCAACCTGTATGTCACCATCAACTCCGACGAACAGGGTCTGTGCGAGGTCTTCACTCAGATGGGGAAATCGGGCGGATGTGCCGCTTCCCAGTCCGAAGCGCTCTCGCGCATGATCTCGATGGCGCTTCGAGCGGGGGTCGACCCGGCGGCCGTCGTGAAGCAGCTCCGCGGCATCCGCTGCCCCAGCCCCGCGTGGGCCGAAGGCGGCAAGGTCCTGTCGTGTGCCGATGCTGTAGGGATCGTGCTCGAGCACGCGGTAGGGTACGTCCCAGGCACCGATCTGCCCCTCGGCGAAGGCTCGCTGGCTGTTACGAAGACCGGCGACGATCTCGACTACCTCGCGGGCGCATGCCCGGAGTGCGGGAGTGCGCTCGAGCACGAGAGCGGTTGTGCGGTCTGCCGCGCGTGCGGCTACAGCAAGTGTGCGTAGCATGGTCCTCTCCGACCGCACCATCCGCGAGCTCATCGCTGCGGGCAGGATAGGTGTCGAACCGTTCGACCCTGCCGACGTACAGCCGTCGAGCATCGACCTGCATCTCGGGTCCGACTTTCAGGTGTTTCGCAACTCCCGCTACCCCTACATCGACCCGAGTACCGAGCAGGCCGGACTCACCGAACGGGTGGATGCCTCCGTGGAGGAGCCGTTCGTCCTGCATCCGGGGGAATTCGTGCTCGGGACGACGCTCGAGCGGATCACGCTGCCTGATGACATCGTAGCCCGCCTCGAGGGGAAGTCCTCACTCGGCCGGCTGGGGCTGCTCATACACTCGACGGCGGGCTATGTCGATCCGGGCTGGGACGGACGACTCACCCTCGAACTCAGCAACGTCGCGAATCTGCCGATCGTGCTCACCCCGGGCATGAAGATCGGGCAGATCTCCTTCGCGCAGATGTCGACGCCGGTCGAGCGGGCCTATGGCTCGCCGGACCTCGGCAGCAAGTACCAGGGCCAGAGCGAGGCCACGCCGAGCAGGGCACATCTTGATCGGCTCTAGACGCCTGCACGACCAGCGCGCGTGAAGTCGCGTCGGCGGCCCGACCTGGTTCGCGTGTCCCCTACAGGCCCTTGGTCACCTTTGAGACGACAGGTGCGGGCACGAAGCCGGCCAGGTACTTGCCCGCCGAGGATTCCATGAACGGCAACCACTTGAGCTTCCGGCGGATGTTCCGGGCGATGTGCCGGCTCGACGCCGTGTAGGCGGCCAGTGCGAGGTGTGGCGCCGAGTCCGCGATGGCTTGACCAGCGAGGTACCCGGCGTTCATGGCGTAGGAGATGCCCTCGCCCGAGGTGGGGGACATCAGGCCCGCCGCCTCGCCCACCAGCAGCACGCGCCCCCGGCCCAGGACGACGTCGTCCGCGGATCGTACGGAGAGCGCCGCGCACGCCTCCCGCTTCAGCGCTTGGCCGAGCTCGGGGAGTCTCGTGCGCAGCATCCGAAGCGCCAAGTCCTGCTTCTCGTGCGGACGCTTGGTCTTCGGGTAGTAGACCGAGCCCACGATCGCCACATCGCCCTTCGGCACCACATACGAGTAGGCGAAGCTGTCGCCGATATCGCGCATGTAGATGCAGTCGAAGTATGGCTCGAGTGCGCCTTCGAGGCGACAGGAGTCCTGGAGGGTCACGTACGTCGCGACGGTCCCGATTCCAAGCGTGCGGCGAACCGTGGAGCGAGCACCGTCCGCACCCACCAGGTTCTCGCACTGCACCGTCCGCGCGCCGGACGGAGAGGTGAGCTCGACGGTGATTGCCGAATCCCCCTGCTCGAAACCGGTGCACGTGGTCGACGGACCAAGCTCGACGTCGTCCGGCAGCAGGCCGAGAAGCCACTCGTCGAATGCCCTCCGGTCGACGTTCAGGAACTCGAGCTCAGTGGGCTTGTTGATGCGCCGATCCCAGTCCACGTACCGAAACCGCACATGCCGCGGCTCTCTGACGAGGCACTCCGGCACCTCCCCGCACGACGCCGAGAGGAAGGCTTGCGCGTACTCGTTCAACATGCCGCCGCAGCTCTTGTCTCGCGGGATCACCGAGGAGTCGACGAGCAGCACGCGGCCGCGCCGGGCCGCGCCGATCGCGGCCATGCAGCCTGCGGGGCCTGCTCCGACAACGACCGTGTCGTAGCGCTCGGCACGTGGATCTTGAGAGGAGACCATAGCGCGCAAAGCATAGCGTATGGACCCCGAGGCGACGGCGCGCGGCGTGGTTGGCGCGAGGCGTGCTGCTCGCGGGGTCGTGACCGGGGTCGTGACAGGAGTGGTGCGGTAGAATCTGACGAGCGCGCTGTGGCGCTCGTGCGGACTGGAGGATACGGTGGCCCGCTGCTGGGAAGTGCGTGGATGTGACGAGGAGATGCAGGCCGAGTGCCCGCACCCCAACGAACTCGCGGACAGGTGTCCAACGAAGTGCGCGTTCGCGCAGTGCGGCCGGCCCAACCACGAGCTGACCGTAGATCCCGAGCTGATCTTCGATCCGAGCATCGATCGCGAGGCCGCCATCAGAGACGAATGCCTCTACTGCGCGTTCTTCCTTCGTCAGGGCCCGAGGCGTGTGGGCTTCGAGACGTGCGCCGCTGAGGAGTGATACAGACGTCGGTCTGAGCTGCGCTCGTGGCCGCCTACCGCGGTCTCTGGGCGGGTGACCTGGCTCCCGTTCGGGAACCTAGTGCACGAGACGTACCGTCGCGTGCGACGCGGCCCTCGGCCGCCCGGCCCATCGGGGAGGTACCAGATGCGCACCTACTACTACCGTCTACAGGATCCAGAGACCGTGTACGGACTCATCCGCGACCTGTTCGTCGCGGCGTCGATGGTCTGCTTCCTGCGTGCTCTCAACCAACTTGCGAGGGGTGCCATTCTCACCGGGCGGGTGAAGGCGCTCGACGAGTTCGGCGACGCATACACGCCCGAAGAACGGGAAGTCCTGATACACAAGATCAAGGTCCAGTCCCTGCGTCGTTGGTGATTGCCGGTCGATGACCGTCGACGCGGTGGCCAGGGAGCTCGTCCGTTTCGGCAGGCAGCTTCAACGCGAGGGCGCGGCGCAGACAGGCGGGTCGTTCTCCGGCATCCCGGAGGCGGATGAGCTTCTGCGCGCCGATGCGAACGCGTTCCTCCTCGGCGTGCTGTTCACACAGGGCATCCCTGCCGAGCGGGCATGGGCCGGTCCCTACCTGCTACGCGAGCGCCTCGGACACCTCGATCTTCGGCGCCTCGCGAGCGAGCGCGACCAAGTGCGTGCGGCCGTTCAGGCACCACCGATGCTCCACCGGTTCAAGAACACGATGCCGCGTTGGATATCGGACGCGGCCCGGCGACTTCTCGAACAGTACGGCGGCGACGCTTCGGCGATCTGGCCGAGGGGCGCGAACGTCCTCCAGGTGACGGAGCGGCTGAGCGAGTTCGCCGGCATCGGCCGCAAGAAGGCCGTCATGACCGCCGAGATCCTCATCCGGCACTTCGGCGTGGACGTGTCGGGGCGCGAGAGCGGGCAGGTCGCCTACGACGTGCAGGTCCGGCGCGTGTTTCTCCGCAGCGGTCTGGCCGAGGAGGACTCGATCGGGGCGATCGAGGCCGCGGCCGCTCGTGCGTCTGCCGAAGCGCCGGGCACCCTGGACCTCGCGGCGTGGCTCGTGGGCCGCGAGACGTGCCGCCCGAGGGTGCCGCTGTGCGATGCATGCAGGCTCGGCTCGGTCTGCCCGCGACGGACGTGGATCATGGTCGAGGGCGTGGGCGTCAGGCGGTAGCTAGGCGAACGGGGAGGACTCAGCGCGACGCCGAGGCGGCTTCGCGGCCTACGCGATCGAGCGCATGACGAGTCCCGAGAGGACCTTCGGGTAGAAGTACGTCGACTTCTGGGGCATGGTCTCTCCTGCGAGCGCCACGTCCCGCAATCGCTGCATCGGCGTGGCTTTCAGCACGAACGCGACGTCGTGCTCGTCTGTCATCTCGAGTGCCTCGCGTGCGTCCTTCACGAAGCTCAGCCGGTCGAGCGTCTCCGGGCGGTCGGGGCGAATGCCGAGGAGCGGAGAGAGCACGAGTTCCTGCAGGACTGCGACGTCGAGGTGCTTCCATGCCGAGGAGTGCGGCAGGGGGATCGCCGAGTCGAGATCGACGTGGTCTCGCAGGCACACGAGCCGGCTCCTGCCATCTCGTGTCCGGACGACGAACCTGGGGCCTTCTCCCTCGAGCAGCGCGCTCGAAGGATCCCCCGCGGGCAGTTCCTCGACGGTGAAGTGCTCTTCGAGCCCGCGCCAGAACGCGTCGGCGTCGAACCCGGCCGGCGCGTCTGCAACGCGGTGGGTCGGCAGGACGACGAGATCGGGGTCCTCCATGTTCGCCAGGGCCATCATCACGAAGTCGTAGGGTGGATCGTCGTCGGGAACCCAAGTTCGGCTGGTTGTCTCCACCGGCGCTGCCGCACCGGACCCGGCCGGACCGCTTGCGCGGCGCTCATCGCGGTACGTCAGCGCAGTCGTGTAGCGGTGGTGTCCGTCGGCGATGAAGATCTGCTTGTCTTCGAACACCCGCCCGACCTGTCGCAGCGACTCCTCGTCGGTGATCGCCCATAGCCGGCTCTCGACGGCATCGTCGCCGAGCGCGAACGCCAACGGCTCGGAGCGGGTGGCATCCTCGAGGAGCGAGGCGGTCTCGAACCGCGGATCGGAGTACAGGCCGAATACCTGGCTGAAGTTCGCCGCGCACGCCCGGGTCAGGTTGATCCGGTCGTCGAGAGCCCTCGGCAGCGTGCGCTCGTGCGGGAGGATGACGCCGTCCTCGAATCGCTCGAGCCCGACGGCTGCTATGAACGCGAACCGCGTGACTTCAGACCCGTGGCTCGGCCACCGTTGCTCGAGCACGTACACGGCGGGTTCCGGGTCCTGCCTCACGACTCCCGCGGTCACCCACTCGCTCCAGCGCCGGGCGCCGGTCTCGTACCGGTTGCCGGGCACATCTGGGTCGAGCGGGCCTTCGGGGAGTTCGACGGCGACGATGTTGTGTTCGTCACTACCGAGCAGTTCGGCCCGTTGCGCTTCGCTGATGATGTCGTACGGGGGAGAGGTGAGCGGCGTGATGTCGTGGGACGTGCTCGCATAGCGGAGCGCACGGAACGGGCGGACGCGTGCCACGGAGGTCCTTTCGGGCGAGCGGCGCGGAGCGTACTTCGGTCGGAGCGTCACGACGTGGCCGTCGCGGGCCACAGCAGTCTATCGCAGGCGAGTGCTCGCTGTCAGGTTCGCGCCCACGGATGCCGATGGCCCACGGATCACGGTTGGAGCAGCGCTCGGATCACCACGAACGACGCCATGCCGATCACGGTCGCGCCGAGGAAGCTCCTCGTGATGCGGTATGCGAGCGCGGTCGCCCAGCAGGCGAGCAACCACGGGTTCGACCAGGGCGTCGTCCACTCGCCTTCAGGTCGCACGACGGTACTGGCGACGAGCGCTCCCATCACCGAGACCGGGATGAGCCGAAGCCAGCACATGACCGGCGCCGGGAGCTCGACGCGGGAGATCGCGGCCACCGGCAGGAAGCGGATGAGGAAGTTCAAGAGCGCCATGCCGGCGATCACGCCCCAGATGACAGTCGCGCTCACCTGAAGACCACCGTTCCGAGCGTGGCCGCGATCATCGCCGCGATGACGACGAACCAGCCCTCGGGGATGCCGATCCCCAGCGACGAAAGGATCGGCAGCGCGACGACGATCGCCGCAGCCGCGAGCCCGATGATGACCTGTCGGCGGTCCTCGGCGAGAGCGACGAACAGCGCCGTGAACATCGCCGGCATGGCGAACTGCACGCCCCAGCGATCGGGATCGCCGATCGCCCCCGCACCGACCGCCCCCATGGCGGTGCCGAGCACCCAGCCCGCCCATGCGATCGTCCCGACTCCTGCCATCGAAAGCCAGGATGCGTGCCCTGCTCTCAGGTCCGTGATGTTCACGGCGAACGTCTCGTCGGTCAGGAAGAACGCGAGGATCGTCCGTACACCCGGCGGCTCCCTGCGAAGGTAGGGGGACATCGTGCCGGCGAACAGCACGTAGCGGAGGTTCACAACCGAGGTGGCGACGAGAACCGCTGCCACACCGCCGCCCGCGCGCATGACATCCAGAGCGATGAACTGACCGGCTCCGGCGAGCGCGGTCGCCGAACACACCGCTGCCTCCAGGGCCGAGAATCCGATGGTCCGCGCGAGGATTCCGAACGCCATGCCGGCCGGCACGTAGCCGAGGAAGATCGGGAATCCGAGCTTGAGACCGCGGGAGAACGCGCGTCCGTCGTCGGCGGGTCTGAAGTCCCGGGACCGGTGGTCAGGCATGCGCGGAATGGTAGCACGGGGAGTCCCGCACGCGACGCGGCGAAGCCGCGCCCGGGCCACCAGCGAGCGACGTCGGATCGCGCGAACGCGGCGTGCTTCTTCCGAGCCACCAAGCCGGAGATAGAGCAGAACGCGCCGAGGGCGTACACTAGATAGGAAGGGGCATCCGCCGCGAGGAGGCGAGTGCAAATGGAGTTCACGATCACGTGCCCCAACGACGGTCCCGTCGAGGTCTCGATCGAGGACGTAGACACGGTCGTGCTCCAGGAGCCCGAGAGGGCTGAGATCGTATTCACGTGCCCTCGATGCGGCGAGCCGATCACCGTTCAGATCGTGATCCCGAGCTTCCTCATGGCCGCCATAGAGGCCATGGCCGAGGACGGAGAGGGCCGTCAGCCGATCGCCGGTCTCGTGGCGCTTGTCTCGCAGGAGTCGGTAGTGGTGGAGGAGCCGGCACGCGAGGACGCACCGGTCATCGATGCCTACTGCGAGTACTTCCATCGGCAGCTCGACGCGGTCGTGTGT
Organism: uncultured Eubacteriales bacterium; assembly: GCA_964456615.1. Taxonomy (GTDB): domain Bacteria; phylum Actinomycetota; class Coriobacteriia; order Anaerosomatales; family CAVRZR01; genus CAVRZR01. The sequence continues at coordinate 9,715 of CAYWCB010000061.1, forward strand.
GCCGACGATGCGATCTCGGAGATCGACTCCTAGCTGAGGCGTTCGTTCGCAGCGCCTTGAGGGGCCAGCATACGCCGCAAGGCCCGAGCTCCGGACGGGGCGCACGGGGACCGCGTGCCAACGAGCGTCGACCACCTTCTGATACCATCTCATGCGTGCGTCGCTGATCGCACCGGTTCGCGGCCAGG
>CAYWCB010000062.1:0-8939 GCA_964456615.1 uncultured Eubacteriales bacterium
GCTACGGTCGCCGAGATAGTCCCGGCGGTACATGTCTTAGCTCCCCGCCACACTCCGAAGTGATACGCTCGAGGGAGAGAAACAGCCCTGTTGAGCAGGGCTGTTTCGGTTCTCAATGTGCTGGAATCCGTCGTCAGAGTGATAGATGGAGCTGCGCGCCGACGGTTTTCTCTTGGACGGTTGGATTGCCGACGAGGAACAGCATGGACGCGTACTGGCGTTCCGTCACTGTCATCACGCGAACGCTGCCTCGCGGAGGGAGATTCCGCCTGAGGCGGTCGAGATGCTTCTGGACTCCATCCAGCCCTTGAGTGATTCGGCTATAGACAGAGAACTGCATCATTGTGTAACCGTCGGCAATCAGGAATCTGTGAAACTGCGAATAGCACCTCCGGCTGGCCTTCGTCTTCACCGGTAGGTCGTACATCACCATGAGTCGCATCGGCTTCACTGTCCCCCCAGCACCGGAGCGGCATCTCGGGGCCTCCTCGAACTCCCGTCATGGTGTATCGGTGGCCGGACGCTATTCCCTGAGTGCGCCGTCCAATCTGGATGGCTCCTTGAGGACCGGGACTCGGATCTGCCGGAAGTCCCTTGAGCGCAGGGATGCTGCCAGGCTGGCAGCAGCTACGTCGATCGCAGTCAGGACAGAGAACTCCTGATTGCCGACCATGCATGGCTGGTGCAGGACGCCGATCATCAGCTCCCGTCCTGCCTTCTCCTTCACGTCGGCAGAAGTCAGCGACGCAAGAAGGTCAACAAACGGGCGGAAGGGCTCCAGGAGATCATCGGCCAGATTGAACGCATTGAGTTGTGCATCATGATGAATGCCAAGCGCAGGCAGCATGCCATGCCCGACCAACGCCCTCGCCACCGCTGCGCGCACGATCGCGTATCCGTAGTCCAAGCTCGGATCGGGGAAGCGACCGCTGTGGCGCGGGACACCCGGCATGATTCTCGGAAAGTAGAACCTTGCGGCGGTTGCTTCTTGAGCGCCCGAATCACCCGACAAGACGCGTGCCGCGTAGCTCCGCAGCGTGTCGCCGCCGCGAATGCCCAAGAAGTCCAAGCAGCGTGCCTGGTTCTCGATCTTCGCGCGTACGAGTGCCTGCCACAGCCGCTTCTTCAGTGGCTGAGTCGCGCTCAGTTGCGATCGCAGAACCGCCACGTGTCTCGAGTGAGCGCAATGCGGCACGAGTAGACCCGTTGGCATGTGCTTCCCGTTGCACACCGCCACAGCCACACCTCGATCGGCAAGGTGGGACAGAGCTGCAGACGAGAGCGTGACCCGCGGGTTTTCGAGGACGAGTACAGCGATATCTTCTGTCGGGATCCAGAAGGTCTGATCTTGTATCGCAACGAGCTGGCCCGAGCGGATATGCAGCTCAGTCGGATTGCTGATGACTACCGTGCGAAAAGCCAAGGCGTCGCTCCTGCCTCACGCGGTGCACCTGTCGTCCGAGGACGTCAACCTCGTACTTGTCGAAGCTGATGACGCTTTGCGCCACGCCCAGTTTCTTCGCCTTGGCCGCAGTACTGTCATGCGGCTGTATGTCAATCCCCGCGTCAGAACGATCGGTGCCTTTGAAGTAGCCGAAGTACGTATCGGCACCATCCTTGGTCTTCTTCACCAGGCACACCAGATCGTTCATGTACAGGCTGAACGCGAAGCGATAGGTGCCGTCAATCGGGCGCCACTCCTGCTCGCCTTTGAATGCCACTATCGCCTTCATCGGCAGCGCTCCGTCGGCGACGTCCTTGAGATACACCGGCACCAGGTAGTACTTGCCGTCTCGCTCGAAGACATCAGTGCGAACCATGGTCCCGTTGTCGGCCAGGCCGCCTCGGACGTGAGTCCCGCCGCTGCAGGGGTCGTCGTACACCCGGATAGATCGGACTCGCGGTGCCGTACGGCCGAGTCTGCTGGGCTTGTAGAATGGCTCGGCGAAGGCCTTCGCGCCATCTCCGCCGAACTCGGCCAGGCGCCTTGAGAGAGCTTCGTGCAGGTCTCGGTCTTGTCCCGCGCCGACCATCTTTGACAGCAGCCCAGGTGTGAGCGCCTCGAGCTTCACCCGTTTGCTCGTCAGTGTGCGGCCATCTTCAGCTTGTCCCTCTATGCGACGTATCGTCTCCTTGTGGGCTTCGCCACGAATGGAGCGATTGGGCATACGGCTGATGAGGATAGGCTTTGGCTGGATATCGGGAGACCCCAAGTCCGCCAGCGGGTCTGCTGAGAAGCGAGCATTGAGTAGTGCTGCCGCCTGTTCGCGGAACCCCTCCCACGGCTCGGGAACGTGTTTGGCGTCGAGGACTTCGCCGGTATTCGTGTCGACGTATGTGCCCTCATGATTACGGAGGGGACGGATCGAGAAGAAGCGGCTCACTCGCTGGACCATGCCGCGCGTCGCGGCCGCAATCACGATGGCATCCATGGCGTGATGGAGATCGCCATCGGCGCGGACCTTCTGGAACTGCCAGGCGCTGCGCAGGAACGAGGTCGCCCGCCCGTTGATGGTCATGACCGGGACCTTAGAGTCACCCGAGAACTCAAGATTCGCTTCTACGAAGCTCTTCAGGAACCGGGCGATGTAGCGCGTGTCGTTGAGGTTGCGATCACGGAACTCCTCGGCTTCTCGCTCGTTGAAGTCCTTCTTAAGGAGGCGTTCGCGTTTTGGGCGCGGCAGGTGCATCGTCTCGACATGCTCCTCGAACCTGTGCCAGCGCTGGGGGTCGCCACCCATGTACTCGTATGGCGTGCGCTCGCCCTTGTTCCTGTTCTCCGCCGTCGTCACCAGGACCTTGTTCATGTAGCTGTCGTCAAACGAACGGGAATGGGGGAGGATGTGGTCCACCTCGGCCACCCCCGGCTCTCCCGAGAACAGCCGCGCGGGCTCTATGTACGAACCGCTGTACGCGCAGTGACCACCCTGTTCCTTCCAAAGCTTCTGTTTGATGAGATCGAGGCCCTTGGGATTGGCCATGCCGAAATGCGCGCGGAGTTCCTCCAGGACCTCCTCATTGAGGTCACGACGCCGCTTATTCTCCTTGTCCATCTGATCGCGGTCCTTCCTGCTGCGAGGAACGTCGCGGGCCAGTTCGATGTTGAGCCTCTCGATGGGCCCGAACTCGGTGATGATCGCGTTCAGCACCTTCCGAGCTTGTGACAGTGCGCGCACTACGACAGGGTTGCGCAGATCGTCGGCGGGAATCGGGGGGAGCTTGGGCCGGCGGTCCTGTTCCTTCTTGACCGAGTGATGCGAGCCCACGGCCTCGCATGCATCGGAGTACGAAAGACCCGATTCCATCCCCGGGAGAATGGAGACAAGTGTCTCGCGCGACAGATGCCCGTTCTTCGAGAACCGGAGGGTCGAAAGCGCGGCGATGACATCGGCGTCTAGCCCAAGAACGGTCAGTTCTCGGCAGATAGACTCCTCGCATTTGTAGTACGTGAGCACGACTCCGATATGGTCCAGCAGCTCGGCGTCGGAAGCCATGGCACCCCATGCGTCATCTGAGATTGTGCAGACCGCCGAGCGCATCGCATTCCAGGACTTGGGGAAAGGCAGTGTCTCCTTCTTCTCCGCCGAGAGATCGTCAGGATTTCGGTTGTCGTACCGCACGCCGAGGAACCGCGCCTGATCGGGAAGATCGAGTACCTTTCTGACGTTCTCATAAGTCTGTGCGGACTTCAGGTCGAACATGCGGTCGAGCATGAGAGCTTTTTGCTCGGGACTCAGAGAGACAACCGCGCCGTCGGATAGCCGGTACCGGATGTTGTGCAGCTTGTCGATCGCCCGGAAGCGCTCGAATGTGTAGCACGCCATTGGGATTCGCTTGTTGGTGCGATCGATGCTGCATGTCCCGACGAGTGCGATCAGCTCCTCGCCTTCTTTGATCGGCGCCTGCCACATGAGGATGTCGATGTATCGCTGCTCGATTCCTGGTGTGGCGAACGGGTTCCCATGCGCTCGCTGTGCTTCGAACAGGATCTCGATCTCGTGAAGGAGTTGCTCGCGCGAGACGACACCTTTGTAGTCCCCCTTGTTGCGCTTACTCTCGGCGAACTTCTCGTCCTTGAGGATCATCTCACCAGCAGTCCGATAGCCCTTCTTAGCCATGAGCGCGTCATTCGCGCTGATCGCGGCCTTGACGGCCCCCTCGTCAGCATCCTTGCTCTCAGACAGCCGCATGGACTTGTATCCGCGGCGTTTGCACAGCTGGCTGAGGACGCGAACCCACTCTCGTTCCGTGAGACGCCGGTCCAAGCCCTCGACTCGCAAGTCGTAAGGAGATGGGTCCCCCGGGCTGAGATCGAAGGCTGCACCGAGTCTCTCGGCCGTCAGCATTCCGCTCGAGACGACGAGATCCCGGAACTGTTGCACTCTGATCCTGCGGCGACGAAGCCGACGCCGGATTGAGCGGGCCTCTCGGCGGGGGGCCGCGAGCGAAGCACCTGTCTTCGGGTTCTCGGCGGCCTGGAAGATGCGCACGCCCGCGCCGAGGATCCTCTCGGCGTCCGGGTCAAGAACGCACCACCCCACTGAGGCGATTCCGATGTCCAATCCCACCTTGACGCCCATCGCGCCCTCCCCGGAACGCTGACGTCGACATGCACAGAGTGCATCAAGGTTCTGACATTGGCGAATCGCGTACGTGTATCGGCACGGAGACGCTCGCGAAAAAGGACGCCCCGCCGACCGAAGCCGACGGGGCGGAGCCTTACGCTTTCGCTTATCCTAGCAAGCCCGCCACACTCCGAAGTGACACGCATGTGCTGCTGGACAAGCTGCGCGATATAGAGCATAGCACGACACGCTGACACCGAAGATTGGCTCAGCCGGCTCCCGCGATCACCGTCCACGGCACGGCGATGAGGCGCTCCCCAAGAACGCGAATCTCATCGCCGGCGTAGACGGCCACCCCTGACAGGGTCTCCGGATACTCGTCGAGGAACGTGCGGAGGTTCGCGGCGTCAGATCGGGACACCTTCTCGGCAAGCTTGATCTCGAACGCGAGGAGCGATCTGCCGTGCTCGAGGACGAGGTCCACCTCAAGCCCGGCTGTCGTTCGCCAGTAGTGGAGTCTCGGCATCGGCGACATCGTCTGAGTGAGCGACCGCACGTGCTGTATGACAAGCGCCTCGAACGCAGCACCGGCCTCTCGCGATGCCCGAAGCGATTCCGCCGAATAGTGACCAGACAGGAATGCGGCAAGCCCGCTGTCCGTCCAGAATGCGCGCGGGGACTTGATCAGCCGTTTCGTCCGGTTGAGCGCGAACGCGGGCAGGAGTTGCAGCAAACCCGAGGTCTCCAAGAGCGATGTGTACCGGTGTGCGGTCGGTTGTGACAGTCCCGCATCCCTCGCGGCCTCTGACTTGTTCAAGAGCTGCCCCTGGCGCAACGCGAGGATTGCCATTAGGCGCCGGAAGTCTGGCAAGGACTCGACCTGCGCCAACTCTCGCAAGTCCCGCTCGAGGTACGTGGTGACGTATCCTTCCCACCACGAAGGGGCGAATTCGGGATCCAGTCCGAGGAATCGCGGCATCATGCCTCGAGCCGCGAACTCCATCGGGTCATCGGCGGCCACCCGGCCTTCGGCGGGCAGCTTGCCCTCCAGCAGCTGCGGCAGCAGGTTGGGAGCCGCGTTCTGACGCATCTCGCCGAGTGTCATCGGACCCAACGTGTGGTAGGCGGCCCGTCCCGCGAGCGTCTCACTGACCGCGCGCATCAGCAGCAAGTCGGCGGATCCGGTGAGCGCGAAGCGCATCGACGGATTCGAGTCGACCGCCACCTTCACGGCCGACAGCACGCGTGGTGCCCGTTGCACCTCGTCAAGGACGATCTGGTTCGTCCCCGCCCACAGTTCGTGCGGTTCAGACAGCGCCGCGGCAAGGGAATCGAAGTCGTCCAAGGTCACGTAGCGCCAGTCGCAGAACGGCTTCTCATTCTTCAGGAGTGTGCTCTTGCCGGTCTGCCGAGGTCCCGTCAGCACGGTGATCGGGAAGGCCGCCGCAACTTCCCGCAACCGCTGCGCACACCAGCGGGGCCGGTATCGTTGTTGTGACGTCTCCTCAGTGTATGACGGATAATCCTTCACATTGTGAATAATCGTACGACTCGGCTGTATGGTCAAGAGCCGAAGGAGTCCTCCCGCCAGATCCGCGTCCTTCAGAGGTCGGCGGCCATCGCGTCATCTTTACAATCTATTCAGGGTTTATCAACCTGAGATAAGATGCGCATAGTCTGTAAAGAGGGAAGGGTCGGCGACGTGGATCCTCGGAAGAACCCCTACTCCCCTGGCGCGGGAACGAAGCCACAAGCACTTGTCGGTCGTGAACTCCAGGTGGAGTCGTTCGATGTGCTCCTCGAGCGTCTCGAGAACGGATACGCCGAGCAGTCAATGATCATCACCGGGCTTCGCGGTGTAGGCAAGACCGTCCTGCTGGACGTGTTCCGCGAGAAGGCTGAGGCTCGCGGCTGGGCCACCGTCGAATGGGAAGTCGAGAAGAACGCCCCGTTCGGTCCCAGAATGGCGGCGCAGGTGCGGCGCGCCCTCCTGCAGATTGCCCCGAAAGCCCGATGGAGCGATCGTGCGCGCAAGACAGCGGCCATCTTGAAGTCATTCACCATTACGTTCAGCCCGGATGGCGCGATGACTGCAGGGCTGGATGTCGAGGCGCTCGCGGGTGCTGGAGACAGCGGGTCTCTGAGCGAGGATCTCTCGGACCTGCTGGTCGCAATCGGCGATGCGGCCAAGGAGCAGCGTTCAGGCGTCGTCTTCCTCATGGACGAGATTCAGTACTTGCGGTCAGCGGAGCTTGAGGCGCTCATCTCCGCGCTCCACAAGTGCGCACGCCGCTCTCTGCCTGTCACGCTGGTTGGCGCGGGGCTGCCACAGATCCCACGTCTTGCCGGGGAGGCGAAGTCCTACAGCGAGCGGCTATTCCGGTTCCCGCGCATCGGTGAGCTTGACTTGGCATCGGATGCCCGGGACGCTCTGACGCTCCCCGCAAGATCACTCGGAGTCGAGTTTGAGGATGCGGCTGTCGACTACGTGGTCGAATACACGCAGGGTTACCCGTACTTCTTGCAGGAGTACGGCAAGGTCGCATGGGATGAAGCGTCGGCATCTCCGATCACACTCACGGAGGTCAGGACCGTCCTCCCCCTTGTTGAAGCCAAACTCGACGACAGCTTCTTCCGAGTGAGGGCCGAGCGAACCACCGAACTCGAACTGCGATACCTGCTGGCAATGGCCAGGCTCGGACCCCAGGCGCATCGGGCCAGTGAAGTGGCGGCCCAGATCGGCAAGACAAGCGAGCAGGCGGGTCCAGTCCGTTCCCGCCTGATCGAGAAGGGGCTGCTATACACGCCTGGGCATGGATACGCTGCGTTCACTGTGCCCCAATTCGACCGTTACATGTTGCGCTGTCATTCGGATCTCAGCGATGCGTTCGCGTAGCGGCCTGGAGGCAGCCAGCGGCCTTGTGGAATCGGGCGCATCTTCGATGTCACGCCCTTCCGTCACCAGTACTCCCGAAAGGATGTAGTCCCATGGCCAACCCCGCTCTTGAGGAACCGATCCCCGCAGAACCTGTAGACCCGCACGCCGACCTCTCCTCGGTCCTGCCCATGACCGCCGAGATCCGCGAAGGCCACCTGTGGGTCGGAGGCGTCGACATGGTCGCGCTCGCGCACGACGCGGGCACCGCTCTCTACGTCATGGACGAGGAGCAGATCCGCCATCAGCTGCGTGAGTTCAAGAAATGGACCTCGTATCACTGGGGTGACGTCGAGACTGTCTATGCCGCGAAGGCCTTCATGTGCAAGGCCATCTGCCGCGCCGTGCACGAAGAGGGCTGCATGGTGCTTTGCGCTTCAGGTGGGGAACTCGCCATCGCTCTCGCGGCCGGCGTGCCGGCGAACCGCATACAGGTCCACGGCAACAACAAGACGATCGCCGAGGTGGAAGAGGCCGTCGAGGCGGGCGTCGACCGCATCGTCGCGGATTCGATCCTCGAACTCGAGCGCATCAGCGAGGTCGCCTCGGCACGCGGCGTCGAACAAGCGGTGTTGCTCCGCATCACGCCGGGCATCAAGCCCGATACGCACGGCTACATCCAGACAGGACAGGAGGACAGCAAGTTCGGCTTCGGCCTGAACCACGGGCTTGCGATGGAGGGAGTGAAGCGGGCCCTCGGACTTCCGGGCGTGCGCTTCGCCGGGCTCCACATGCACATCGGCTCGCAGATCTTCGCGCTGCAAAGCTACAGCAAGGCCATCGAAGTCGTTGTCGAGTTCGTCGAAGCGATCCGTGCCGAGACCGGTGCCGAGGTCAGCGATCTCGACGTTGGTGGAGGCATCGGCATCAAGTACGGCCTTGCCGACGAGCCGAGCACCATCGAGGACTTCGGCAAGGTGGTCGTCGACGGCATCAAGGAGGAGTGCGAACGGCACGGTCTCTCGGTTCCTCGGATACTCATCGAGCCCGGCCGTGCGGTGGTGGCGAACTCGGGTATCACGCTCTACACGGTCGGGACCATCAAGGAGGTGCCGGGCATCCGCACGTACGTCGCGGTCGACGGCGGCATGACCGATAACATCCGCCCGGCGCTCTACGGCGCGAGCTACGAGTGTTTGATCGCGAACAAGGCCGATCAGCCCAGAACCGGCGTCGTCACCGTCGCGGGCAAGCACTGCGAGACGGGCGATCTCATCGCGCTCGACGCGCCGATCCAGCCTGTCGAGACCGGTGACGTGCTCTGTGTTTGCTCGACAGGCGCGTACTGTCAGTCTATGTCGAGCAACTACAACAAGCAGGTGCGGCCCGGCGTCGTCTTCGTGCGAGATGGGGAGTGGCGCTGGGTCGTTCGCCGTGAGACATACGACGATCTGTTGCGGTGCGACGTAGGGTAGGGCGGCGCGATTCGCCGGTACCTC
>CAYWCB010000062.1:8949-9894 GCA_964456615.1 uncultured Eubacteriales bacterium
GTGAGACGCGAGACGTACGACGACCTGCTGAGGTGCGACGTCGGATAGTGCGGGCGCGATACGCCGGTGCCTCGGCGACGATGAAGCGGCGGGATTCACAAGTCCCGGTAGACCTCGCGACGATGCCCGATCTTGACGACTAGGACGACGAGTACGTCATCCTCGATGGCGTAGACGATCCGATACGCGCCCACTCGGATGCGCCAGAGGTCCTGGAGACCCGCCAGTGGTTTGGCGCCTGCGCCGCGAGGGTTGGAGGCGAGCGTCTCGATTGCGGCCGCCACTCGCGTTTGCAGTGGCCTGCGAAGCGAGCGCAATTGTCTGTCGGCTCGGCGCGAGAACTCGATGCGGTATTCGGCCATCGGCGACTAGAGATCGAGTTCCTGCTTGATGGTCTCCCAGGGGATCCGATCTTCCCGTGACTCCATCAACGCCTCCTGCGCATCTGCGATGTCCTTCTCGTCCTCCCAGCGCTCGATGAGGGCATCCAGAAGGCGCAGCTCGTCGATCGAGATGACCGCCGCAACGTCATGATCGTGACGGGTGATCACGGTGCGACCATGTCCGTACGCCGAACGGTTGATGATGCCTGCGAAGTCCTTGCGAGCCTGAGCGACCGTCATGCGTGTCATGTGCGTACCTCCCGTACAATATGTACATAATGTACCTAACACGCCTCGGCCCCTCGGCGCAACCCGGTCCCTCGAGTACATTCCTTGTGAGGCAACGCGTACCCCTGTATCATGAGGCACTGGCCGCGTGCACGCTTGTGCACAGCTCATCGCGGGGGAGTCGCTTCACGATGTGGAAGTGCAGACGGGGCGGGCGGTATGCGCCACCCGGGGCTCGGTTTGGAGTGCATCGGGGGGAGAGTTCCGCACGTCCAGCGATCCGCACGGCGCGCCTTGCCGGAGCGGTGGCGCTGGCTATCACCATTTGGCTCAC
>CAYWCB010000063.1:0-9775 GCA_964456615.1 uncultured Eubacteriales bacterium
TGGGATCGAGCTTCACCCGCAGGTCGGGATAGAGGTCGAGCCAGGCGCGGAGCGGTGCGATCGTCGCCGGGTAGCCGAAGCGCATGGACGCCACGAAGCGGAGCGGCTTCGGCTCCCGCTCGAGCACGCCGAGGTCAGAGCGCAGATGGAGCGCTACGACCCTTTCGCAACCGGGTGGCTTCGACGCTTCGCGTGCGCAGAGTTCGACGCAGTGAGCCAAGTGGACAAGTATCTGTCGCTGGCCCAGAGCATCGACACGAACGGTCGTGCAGGTGTCTCTAGGGCGAGCAACCACCTGCGCGGGACTACTCACAGCTGTCTCGGAGGGCCTACTGAGGGTACCGGTACGGTCGATACCGACACTGACCTGCGATCGACACGGGAACGAATGAAGTACTTCAATCCGTTCCCTGGATCCAAGATCCTCGAATTGAGCGCGCGTGAGGGGTCGAACCTGTTGCACTACGCGCGCGCCGGGCACCTGATCGACGGCGTCGAGGTCTCCGAGAAGCTCGTTGCGGGATTCGAGCAACGCGCGGCGTCCGAACCCGACGAGATCCGGACGCGCATGCGAATGCTCGTCGGATGGAGCGAGGGTTTCGACGCCAAGGAAGCCTACGACCATGTCGTGTGCGCCGGGATCCTCGAGCACGTCGTCGATCCGGTAGCGGTGCTGCGCGTCGCGGCTCGCAGTCTCGCGCCTCAGGGGAGCGTCTACGTTTCCAGCTCGGCGATCTGCCCGGGCGATACCCAGGTCCGCGCGGTACTGCCCGGAGATCTTGCCAGTTGGCTGGATGCGTCAGGGCTGTACGCCGACTCGCTGTTCGTCGAGAACGGCACCACGTTCTGCGTAGCGCATCGGCGCTCGCACTTCGCGCGCGATGAACAACCTCACACGACGCGATGATTCGATCGGGGTGCCTCGGGTCTGAGCGAGCGAGACGTGGAGACGCACTTCATGGGTCCATCAGCGTGGATCGGTCGTGTCGGCCTCTTTCTCTGCGGCGCATGCGATAACCAAGGGGAGCGAACCGCCTACGGCGGCAACGGCGCCGCACAAAGCGGCAAGCACAGTCCAGAATGGAATGCCTTTCTCTCGCCGAGTCAGAAGATCGCGAGTGTGCGCGCGAGTGTAGACGCCGAAGGTCAGATCGACCGATGCCGGGAGATCCGGCGCCTCGGCAGACCCCTGTGCATAGGGGTCGTCCTTCCCCCACATCACGTGGACGTCGGCGCCACTGCGCACACCAAGGGCGTAGATGATCGTCGGATCGACCTTCACAGGCTCGAACCTGACGACGCGAGTCTGCCAGTCCGTAATGGATCGGGCTTGGACTACCACTCGGCGAAGCTGGGCACGTGGAGCCCCAGTGGCCGTAGAAGGGACAGCGGCCAGCATGAATTCCACAGGTCTGCGAGCCGAGCCCAACGACGTCCCGACGACCAGCGAGATGGCGTCGATCGTCGGCGCCGAAGTCCTGAAGGTCTGCCACACGGCTTGGTCGGTGTGGACGGCGCCCCCCTGTGTCCCGAAGCCGATGGCATTGCCTGTCGCATGTGTCAGTACGGGGTGCGCCCACAACACCACAAGGAAGGCGCCGAGAAGCATCGAGCCCGAAGCGAGCCCTGCGAATCGTCTGGCCCACCATGGTTTCGGTCCGGTGTCGCTGAGCACGGTCGGCTCACCTCAGTAGAAGTAGGGAACGACGATGTAGAGAAGCGACCACAGGTTCACGCCGAGCGCACCGACGATCACGAGCCAGAGCACGCCGCCGCGCGCGGGTGCGGGAGTGAGGTGCATCAGCCCGATGGCCACGAATGCGTATATGGGCACGATCGCCACGAAGAGGTAGCGGCCTTGGCTTCCACCGCCGCTCCAAAGGTGGTAGTAGACGGTTGCGTAGACCACGGATGCGACGACCATGCCCAAGACTGCGAGGCCTCGGCCGCTGGAGCTTCTCATCGATTCGGCGTCTTCGGGCGGACGGCTTCTGGTGTCGCGCGACGATCTCGTCGCCCACGTTGCCGCCTTGAACAACCAGCCAGCGAGAGCGAGCGTGAAGACGGTCCGCTGAAGGACGAACATCCAGGGCGGCCCCGGTATCTGCAGGTAGCCGAAGTATGCGAAGAACTGCTTCGCCCACCTGTCGATGAACGCGGGGTCGCTGAGAAGCGCCCATGTAGTTCCCGGCGAGGGGAGTCCGCTGGAGAGCGCGGGCGCCGAGTATCCTGTTGTGGTGCGCGCGTGCAACACGAGCCCGAGACCGATGACCGCAATGGCGCAGCCGACTAGCGCGAGACGGCGATGTTCTTCGATACGTCGGACGAGGTTCTGCGACGTGCGTCGTACCGGCTCGAGTCGCCAGATCGCACCGATTCCGACCGCGGCGATGGCAGCGGGGACGAGCGCGAGCGCACGCTCCTTCGTCAGGTAGCCGAGCACCAAGCCTGCCGCAAGCAGCGCGATGCCGGCGAAGTCGATCGGGCGAGACACGCACCGGACCGCCGCGTACGCCACGAGCGCACACCACAACGTGAGCATCGTATCGCTGTTGGACGACGCGCCTATGAACGTGAACATGGGGTTGAACGCGACGAGGGCAGCGGCCGCGATCGCAGCCGGTTCGGCGTTGTCGTCCAATGTCCTGAGAGTGAGGTACGTGAGGAGGGTCACGCCGACGATGCACGCGACGCCTAGGAAGCGAACAGCGAGCAGGGGGTCCAGCCCCAGCATCATGCCAGCACGGTAGAATGCCGCGCCAGCGTAGGCGAAGACCCCGACCGGGTGTCCGGTAAGCGAACGACTGGATCCAACCTCGGCGACCTCCGCGATCTCGCCGAAGTAGCCTGGCTCGTCTGGCACGTCCCTACCGAGGATGGCCCACGCTAAGCCGACGAGCGCGGCGGCAACCAAGATCGCGACGACCGCAAGGCGAGTGGGCGAGGTGGCAAGACGAGCCATCGGCGACGCTCCCGAAGCCGCAGGCGTGGACGCCCCCAGCGTTTCCAGCGTTGCTGCGTCCGGTGCTTCAGCACTCATCTCGCCCTCACGGTCTGTCCAAGCCCGACGGGACTGGGCGAGGCGCTACCCCGCGCTCCCCCGCACGTGAGCGTCGGCGGATCGCATTCAGATCCAAGACAGCCACGTTGCGCTCAACTCGTGCTTCGCAACTAGGCACACGTCTCCGGGCTGTCGGCGCCATCGCCATCTTACTCCCACAGCGGACGCTCTCTCAGATAGGAACCACACTGTTGCGACAGCGTTCCGGAGGGTGTGCCGGTACAGGGAACACCGTGTGAGCCTTCTTCGGACACCCCCGACGTTCCGCTGAGGGCGAGGTCGCGCCACGCCGGTGGGCGCGGTTGTGCAGGCTCGTGGAGGCGCGTCGCTAGTCTCGGTTGCTACAATCCTGCCACCATGGCGGGAGCGGTGAGCAGCAGCAGTGCCCGGGAGAGCCGGAACGTCTTCTACGTCTGCCCTTCTAGCTGGGCGTGCGGCTGGTACCGGTGCTACGTACCGGGCGTGGAGCTCAAGCGGCGCGGGCACGACGTCCGGCTCGACACCCGGATCACTCCAGAGGATGTCGCGTGGGCCGACGTGATCGTCCTGCAGCGCCAGTGGGATTCCGAGGTCATGCGAGCCGCTGTGTCTGCGCGTTCTCAGGGCAAGATGGTCGTCTATGAACTCGACGACGACCTATGGAATCCGCACCCCACAAACCCGGTGTATGCGGCGTGGACCGATGCACGATTCCTTGCGGGAGCCGAGGCCCTGATTCGAGTCGTGGATGTCGTGACCACAACCACGCCGCCGCTCGCGAGGGAGCTCAGGAAGCTGAATCCGAAGGTCAGGGTACTACCCAACATGCTGCCCGCGGAGCACTGGCGGGTCATCCGCGATCGACCGGAAGGGTACGACACCTTGACAATAGGCTGGGCGGGCAGCACGGCGCGTCGACTGGATCTGAACGTCATGCGTGCCGTCATACCCCAGATACTGGATTCTCACCCGAGAGTCTCGTTCCTTCTGGCGCCGGGCGATGTGGCGGACGTCTTCCCGCCGCATCCCCGCATCAACGTTCTCGAGCCGACGACCATCGAGCTGTACCCCACCCTGCTCGCCCAGTTCGATATCGGTATCGCGCCCGTCGTTGACTCCCGTTTCAACCAGGCCAAGAGCGACCTCAAGTTCGTCGAGTACGGCATGCTGGGGTTGCCGGTCGTTGCCTCGGCCGTCGAGTGCTACGTGCACAGCATCAAGCACGGCGAGAACGGCTTCCTGGCCAAGAACGACAAGGACTGGCTCAAATACCTGCGTCGACTCATCGAAGATGTCGAGCTGCGCGATTTGCTCGGGCAGGCGGCGAGGGCGTTCGCTGAGGCCCGCACGATCGAGAAGAACATCTGGCTGTGGGAGGACGCATACGGGCTCGAGAGAAGCGAGACTCGGCAGTCGCCGGACGCAGTCTGATCGGGTTCGCCGGCGGTGCGACGTCTCACAACGGCGTCACGTCATGCCGGTCGCTCGCCGAACCGCCACTTGAGTAGCTCGTCGACGGCGTCGGCTACCGTGAGCGCGGGAGAAGGAGCTGACGGCCCTTTCTCCCGCAGCCCAGCGAAGAGCTCCGCCAGGATCGGCGGCCTGATGTTGCCCGCCGCGAGCGCGTCGGCGCGGGCGAACACCTCCTGAGGAGTCCCCGACACGGCGATCCGCCCTCCGGGCGCAAGGACGTACGCGTGATCGGCGAGCTCGGGGACCGCGTCGATGTCGTGCGTGGAGAGCACGATCGTCGTGCCGCGCTCGCGAGACAGGCGCGAGAACAACTCCACGAGCCCGCTTCGCGATTCAGGGTCGAGCCCCTCGAGCGGCTCGTCGAGCACGAGGAGCTCCGGGTCGAGGACGAGTGCCCCCGCGAGCGCGACCTTGCGCTTCTCTCCGCCCGAGAGGTTGTGCGGCACGCGCGTCGCCAGGTCGCCGATATCGAGAAGATCGAGCGTTCGCGACACGCGCTCGCGAACCTCGCGCTCGGGCATGCCGTACTGCCGAGGCGAGAACGCGACGTCCTCCTCGACGGTAGGCGCGAGCAGCTGCTCGTCCACGTTCTGCAGAACGACACCGATCCTCTGCCGGATCCGCGCCCACTCCTGCGACGGGTCGACGCCGAATACCCGAACGAGGCCCTCGTGCGCCCTTAGCAAGCCGAGGATGTGGTAGATCATCGTCGTCTTGCCGGAGCCATTCGGCCCGAGGATGGCCACGCGAGACCCCCGCATGGCCACGAAGTCGAGTCCGCACAGGTACACCTCGACGCCGTCCTCGTAGGAGTGCCGCACGCACGAGACGCGCACGACTTCGTCCGGCCGAGCGACGCGCTCTTCGGCCGCGGCGGTGGTCGTCGGGATCGACGCCGGATTCGACTTCGCATCCGGCAGGCGGTCAGACGGTTCCTTCATGACGGCCTCCAACGCACGAACAAGGCGACGACGAAGATGGCGCCGGCGATCGCGAGCGGCAGCCAGCTGTACGGGTTGAGGGTCTGCCAGGCGACTCGCCAGAGCACGCTGATGCCGAAGAGGAGCGCGCTGAGCGCGGCAAGCGCCGCGTCGGCCCCGGGCGCGGTACTCCTCGGCAGGTCCGCGCGCAGTCGCCTCTCGTATCCGCGGAGCCGCATGATGTCGTAGTCGTGCTGCGACAGGTCGAAGGAGTAGAGGAGCAACCCCCCGAGCGCGCGTGTAGTCACGTGTGCGCTCCGGATCGGGTGCACCCCTGCGATGCCGGCGCGCAGGCGCATGGAGCGAAGGAGGTTCGAGAACTTGCCGAGCAGGAGGAACGTGGCGCGATACGTCATGAGGAGCGCATCGCCCACGATCCCGGGAACGACTCGCTGGACCGGCGCGAAGATCTGCGGATACGGCGTGGTGAGCACGACCGTGACCGCGGCAAGCGCGGCCGAGACCGCCTTGAGCACGATGACCGCGCCAGTGAGGGCGTCGGGTGCCGACGCGAAGGCGAATACCAGCGCGAAGACAGCGGGGTATGCAGCGAGGACGAACGCCAGTCGACTCCGGAGCCGGGCGGACACGATGCCTGCCGCAAGGGCGACGGCCACAGAGGACACGACCATGACGTTCCATGTCGCGACGACAGCTCCGAGGATGAGCGCAAAGGCGGCGAGCTTCGTCTTCGGAGAGACCCGGTGAAGCCACGAGGCGCCCGATGTGGCCGACGTGTCGATGGCGCCGATGTTCATGCTAGTGGAGCCTGCTCTCGTGCCCCGGTACGCGCAGCTCGGTCGTGGCGAACGCGCACTCCCAGATCAGAGCCGGTCTGACGCGCGCGATGTAGCCAAGGATGCCGGCCGTCACGAGCGCCTCGATGAGCCAGCCGATCGGACCGAGCGTGTAGACGACGGCGGCGAAACGGCGGAGCGCCTGCTGGCTGTCGACCTGCTCCTGCTCGAAGGATAGCTCGTCCGCGTCATGGTCCTCTTCCTCACCGCCCCGGAACAGGCCTGCCGAGAAGACCCCGGCGGCGAACGGGTTCTCGAACGTGAGCGTAGACGGGTCGAGTGCGCCCGACTCGCGCCACGTCGCGGCTTGGCTGCCGGCCAGCCCGACGATGCCTACGAGCAGCGTCGTCGTGATCGCGAGCGTCACGAACGTCGCGACACCCGCGGCCCATCCGGGACGGCTACGGCCGATCGCTCGGACGAGCGCGTTGAAGAGCGCCCATCCCGCCACCATCTCGGCGGAGATGAGAAGCGTGTTCAGTCCCAGTACCGTGACCCCGCCGTGCCCGAGCATCGCGAGCACGACCTCGGTAGTGAACGCGGCGATCACCGACAGGGCCGGTCCGAGCAGGACGCCGCCGACGACCGTGAGGTTGATGTGGTAGGCGATAGGCACGATCTCGCTCGACATGGCGACGAGCATGAGCGCAGAGATCACCGCGAGCAGCGGCACCTTGCGACGGATCTCGGACCGCTCGGAGAATCGGCCGGCCACGAATACGATGGCGAGGGTTGCCGCCCACCCTCCGACCCAGAGCCACAGCGGCAACACGCCGTCCGGGATGTGTATGTGTGACATGCTGTCCGCTCCTCGCGTCCGGGCCGCGCTAGTCGCCCGCGGGATTCTGCGTGCACGAGGCGCACAGGCCGTAGAGGGTCATCTCGTGACGGATCGAGGTGTAGCCGGCTACGTCCGCTGGGCGAGGTCCGTCCTCGCCGTACGGGCACGGCGTGTGTTCGACGGCACCGCACCCGGTGCAGACGAGGTGATGGTGGTGGTCCTCGGCGACGCACCAGACGTACAGGTCGGAGCCTTCGCGCGCGCCTACCCTTTGCACGGATCCGGTGCCTTCGAGAGCTCGGATCGCGCGATAGACGGTTGCGAGCGGGGTCCTCGGCGTCTGAGACTCGAGCCGGACGGAGAGGTCCTCTATGGTGAAGGCGCCCATGGAGGCCGCTGCTTCGGCTATGCGACGACGCTGCGGAGTGAGACGCGTCGCCCCGTAGGCGTCCTCGGCGAGCTCGTCGTTCGTCGTCGCGTCCTCAGACATGCCATCGTACCCCTGATCGCCGGCTAGGCCGTCCGACGTCGTCCCGGAAGCGTTGCCCGGGGCAGTCGGACGCCAAGTGAGAATGATTCTCACATGCATACTACCCTCTCGGGCGGCACCTGGAGACCTCTCGGAGGGCACGCGCCTGGCCGCGCACGGCGTTTCGCCTATCATTGGGACAGCGCCGCATGCCGCGTGAGTGTCACGGGTGCCGACGGCGCCGTGGCCGTGCTGCCGAGCGGAGGACTGTGAACATCTCGCAGCTCAGAACGTTCCTTGCCGTGGTCGAGCACGGCTCCTTCTCGGAGGCAGCGCGCATGCTCGGTATCTCGCAGCCCGCCGTCACCATGCAGGTGCAGTCGCTCGAGTCCGACATGGGTGCGACGCTTCTCGACCGTCGGTATCGTCGCGTCGATCTGACCGACGCGGGACGCACCCTGCTGCCGCATGCCCGCGAGGTGCTCGCCGAGCTCAAACGCGCCCGCATCGAGATCGACGACCTGAGCGGGAAGGTGACCGGTCGACTGACCTTGGGTGCCAGCACCACTCCCGGGCAGTACGTGCTACCGCACATGCTGGGCGCCTTCCTGCACGCGAATCCCGAGGTCGGCGTGGGGATCGTCATCGGCGATACCGCGAATGTCGTGGAGCTCGTCGAGAACGGGGATGCCCAGCTCGGCATGGTGGGCGCCAAGATCCGGGGAGCACGTGTGTCATACGAGGAGGCCGGCCTCGACGAGCTCATCATGATCGCCGAGCCATCGAGTCCGCTGGCCGGGCGCAGGAAGCTCCTTCTGGGCGACGTCATCGAAGAGCCGTTCGTCATGCGGGAACCCGGATCGGGCACTAGGCAGGTCACCGAGACGATGCTGCGTGGCGAAGGCATCGACCCGGGCGAACTCAGGGTGGTGACGGAACTCGGCACGAGCGAGGCGATCGTGCGCGCGGTCGAAGGCGGGCTCGGCCTCGGTGTGGTCAGCCGATGGGTCGCCGACAAGGCCCTTCGCCTCGAGACCGTCGTCGAGTTGCCGGTGGGCGGGTTCCCGATCACTCGCCCGTTCTACATCGTGTTGCCGCGCGGATCGATGACTCGCGCAGCGGACGCCTTCGTCGACTACCTGAGGGGCGGCCTGGCCGACTGACAGCGCCTGCCGACGCCCCGTCAGGGAACAGAACACGGCAAGGCCCGCGCCACCGTGGATGGAGGGGTGGATCGTGAGACTCAGCGCGAGGAACCAGCTCAAGGGCGAGGTCGTCGCTGTCAAGGAGGGTGCCGTCGAGGCACAGGTGGTCCTCGACGTCGGCGGTCAGCGGATCACGGCCGTCGTCACCCTCGACGCAGTGAAGGACCTGGGGCTTGCCGTCGGAAGCGACGCTATAGCTGTCATCAAGGCGGACAGCGTCATACTCGCGATGGAGTAGCAGCGGCACCGGCGCGAGTATGAGGCGCTTGCACGTTGGTCGACGCTGACGCCGTCGGCGCACCGCGAGCGAGCGTGCGCTCCGTTGGCGCGCTCATTGGGTGCGACGGCTCATAACACATCCGGTACCCCTAGGGGTATGCTGTCCGCATGCGGCAGCAGCGGCTCGTTTGTTGCTACCATCATGCCGCTGTGCCGCGTCGAATGCGGAGCCAAGCCGACAACGGCTGGCTTCCGCCACAATGTCGCCTCTGGGCGAAGGAGCAGATGACCCCTCAGGCCGAACAGACGCCGATTCCCGTGACCGCCGCGGTGCTCGCGGGCGGTCGCTCCATGCGCATGGGCGTGGACAAGACGCTCCTGCGCGTCGACGGCGTGCCGCTCGTGGCGCGCGTCGTGGAGGCGGCCGCGGACGTGTGCGCGCACGTCATGGTCGTGACCAATCGCCCGGAAGCTCTCGTCGACGCCGAACTTCCTGCCGACATGCCGGTCCTCACGGACGAGGTCGCCTACCAGGGCCCGCTTGGCGGCTTGGTGACGGCGATGGCCGCCGTGCCCGACGAGTGGGTGCTCGCCGTAGCCGCCGACCTGCCATACCTTTCGCCGGAGCTCATCAGGACGCTCTGGGAGCTCCGCGATGGGGCGGACGTGGTCGTGCCGGTCACGCCGGAGGGAGCAGAACCTCTGCTGGCGCTCTATCGGGTGGAAGCGTGCCTCCCTGCCGCGCGCGCGGCGCTCGAGACGGGCCGCCGCCGCCTCGTGGCGATCTTCACGAGCGTGAAGGTGCTCGAGG
>CAYWCB010000064.1:0-9696 GCA_964456615.1 uncultured Eubacteriales bacterium
GTGGTGCTCGCGACCGCGTCGGGCGGCGCTCGCATGCAAGAAGGCATGCTCTCGCTCATGCAGATGGCGAAGACGGGTGCGGCCGCGGGACGGCTCGCCGACGCGCGCCTGCCGTACGTGTCTGTGCTTGCGAATCCCACGATGGGCGGGGTGACCGCGTCATTCGCGGTACTTGCCGACGTGATCTTCGCCGAACCCGGCGCGCTCATCGGCTTCGCGGGCCCTCGCGTGATCGAGCAGACCATCCGGCAGAGCCTGCCGAAGGGCTTCCAGACCGCTGAGTTCCTCGCCGAGCATGGGATGGTCGATGCGGTCGTGCCGCGCGCCGAGCAGCGTGAGGCCATCGCGCGTGTGCTCGGCTACCTCATGCCGCCGGGCGGGGGTGCGTAGGCTATGCCCCGTTTCGTGATGGAGTTCGAGCGCCCGCTCGCCGAGCTCGAGGACAAGATCGCCGAATTGCGGCGTCTCGATCTCGCGGCGCAGCCGGAACTCGCGCACGAGATCGAGGAGCTGGAGCGCGAGGTCGAGAAGCTGCGCCGGACGCTCTATACGGCGCTCTCGCCATGGGAGAAGGTGCAGGTCTCACGGCACCCCGAGCGGCCGAAGACGCAGGACTACGTCGAGATGCTCTTCAGCGACGTCGTCGAACTCCGCGGAGATCGCGTGTTCGGCGACGACGAGGCGATACTTGCCGCCCTTGGGACGCTGGACGGGCGGAGGTGTGGCGTCCTCGGGCATCGGAAGGGCAAGGACACGCGCGAGAACGTCCGGCGCAACTTCGGGAGTCCGCATCCTGAGGGGTTCCGCAAGGCGAAGCGGGCCATGGATCTCGCCGCCAAGTTCGGGCTGCCGGTCGTGAGCTTCCTCGATACCTCCGGCGCATACCCGGGGATCGATGCCGAGGCCCGCGGCCAGGCCTGGGCTATCGCCGAGAACCTCGTCACGCTCGCGTCGCTGCCCGTGCCCGTCGTGGTGGTGGGCATCGGTGAGGGCGGCAGCGGAGGAGCGCTTGCCATCGGCTTCGGGGATCGGCTCATCATGCTCGAGAACGCGTACTACTCGGTCATCACGCCCGAGTCGTGCGCTTCGATCCTGTACAAGAACGCCGAGAAGGCCGAGGCGGTCGCACCGTGTCTCAAGATGACCGCCGAAGATCTGGTGGAGCTGGGCATCGCCGACGAGGTCGTCGCCGAGCCGCTCGGCGGCGCGCATCGCGATCCTGAAGCCGTCTTCCCACTCGTGCGCGCGTCGCTCGAGCATGCGCTCGCCGATCTCGCCCCGGCCGACCCCGAACCGCTCGTCTCCGCGCGATACGAGCGGCTCAGGGGTATAGGGCATGTGATCGAAGGTTCACAGACCGGCGGGTAGCGCTCCGACGTAGCCGGGCCCGCAAGTGGCGCAAGGTCGCGAGGCGCGTCCGGGCGGTCGCGCGCATCTGGAGGCGAGCGAATGTGATCGCAGAAGACGTCCCCGGCACGGACATCAAGCGGATCGGCATGTTGTTCTCGGGGGGGCCCGCGCCGGCCGCGAATGCGGTCATCTCGGCGTGCACTCTCGCGTTCCTCAACGCCGGGATCGAGGTCGTGGGCTTCCTCGACGGCTACGAGGACCTCGAGCGCTATTCGCCCGAGGCGCCGCTCCAGGAGGGGCACGACTGGGTCTGCCTCACGAGGCACGACGTCACGGGCATCCGCAGCGAGAAAGCGATCATCCTACGCACGTCGCGCGCCAATCCGGGCAAGGACATCGGGTCGCTCGAGGACCTCGCAGATCCGGAGAAGAACGCCAAGCTCCGTTCGGTGTTCATGGCTCTCGAGGTGCACCGCATCGATGCCCTCATCTCAATCGGCGGCGACGACACGCTCAAGACAGCCAACTACCTGTATCGGATGCAGGACATGGTCGAAGGGCTTCGGCCGGTGCGCATCATCCACCTGCCGAAGACGATCGACAACGACTACTACGGTATCGACTGGACCTTCGGGTTCACCTCCGCGGCGCACTTCGCGGCCAAGGAGATCCGCAACCTCACCGCCGACGCGAAGTCCACCAAGGTCTGGTACGTGCTCGAGCTCATGGGTCGCAAGGCCGGTTGGCTCACCTATGCGGCCGGCATCGCCGGCGAGGCGACCCGGATGATCTCGGTAGAGGATGTGGGAGGCGGGGAATTCGACCTCGTCGAGACGGCAGACGACCTCGCAGAGCTCATGGAGGCGCGCGACATGGACGGGCGCTCCTACGGCATCGTCTGCGTCGCGGAGGGGCTCGCCGATCACCTGCCCGAGGGGCAGCGTCCTACGGCCACCGACGAGCACGGCAACGTGGTCCTCGGCTCGGCGGAGATAGGGCGACTGCTGTCCGGGGAGATGGAGAAGGCCTACAAGCGGCGCACGGGCACGTCGATGAAGGTGCGCTCCAAGCAGATCGGCTACGAGACGCGGTGCGCCGAGCCGATCGCGTTCGACATCATGCTCGGCTCCCAGCTCGGCGTCGGCGCGTATCGTGCGGCGGTCGAAGAGGGGCTCACGGGACACATGGTGAGCGTCCACGATCAGCTCGCGCTGAAATACGTGCCATTCGACGAGCTCATCGACCCCGTCACGTTGAAGACGAGGATCCGCTACATCGACACTGGGAGCGACTTCTACCGGCTCGCGAGGGCTCTCGAGTACCAGCGTTCCTCGTTCCTGGACAAGGAATGCGACTAGGGGAGGACACGCACGTCGGGCACGGCGCGGGCACCGGAGCGTCTGCTACCATGTATGCCCGCCGCTAGCCGCGCGCTGAGTGGCGCGCCCGGTCGCACGCCCATATCACGGGAGGTCACAAGCGATGTCGTGGGGTCTTGAGAACCGCCTGTCCCGTATCATCCAGCCCGAAGACGGGCGCACGGTCATGCTTGCCGTCGACCACGGCTACTTCCAGGGGCCGACGACAGGGCTGGTCGATGCCCGCGCAGCCATCGCGCCGCTCGCTCCGTACGCCGACACGCTCATGCTCACGCGTGGCATCCTGCGTTCGTGCGTGGACAGCACGACCGAGGCGCCGATCGTGCTGCGTGTCTCCGGCGGCAACAGCGTGCTCGAGGAGGACCTCTCGAACGAGACGATCATCACGTCCATCGAGGAGTGCATCCGTCTGAACGCCGCGGGCATGGCGCTCTCGATCTTCGTCGGCTCGGAGCACCAGCACCAGACGATCGCGAACCTCGCGAAGCTCGTCGACGAGGGGGAGCGCTACGGCATCCCGGTTCTCGCGGTGACGGCGGTCGGCAAGGAGATGGTGCGCGACTCGCGCTACCTCGGACTGGCCACGCGCATCGCTGCCGAGATGGGCGCGCACATCGTCAAGACGTACCTGTGCGACCACTTCGAGAAAGTCGTGGCGGGCTGTCCCGTGCCGATTGTCGTCGCTGGTGGAAAGAAGCTCGCCGAGCGCGACGCGCTCCGGCTCACGTTCGATTCGATCGCGGGTGGCGCCGCGGGCGTGGACATGGGGCGCAACATCTTCCAGTCGGACTCGCCCGTCGGCATGATCAAGGCCGTGCGCGCCATCGTGCACGACGGCGCGTCGGTCGACGACGCGTACGCCATCTACGAGGACGAGAAGGCCGCCTCGGGCGCGGGCGTGAGTGTCTCGGCGGCCGAGGTCGCCGCGGACCGGAAGGTCTAGCGGGATTCACCGCCATGCGCGTCGCGGTCTACCACAACAACGCCGACATCCGCATCGAGGAGCGCCCGGTACCGACGATAGGCCCCGGCGAGATCCTGGTGCGCATCCGCGCGTCGGGCATCTGCGGGTCCGACGTCATGGAGTGGTACCGGGTGCCGAAGGCGCCGATCGTGCTCGGTCACGAGATCGCGGGCGATATCGTCGAGGTGGGCGAGGGGGTCGAGCACCTCTCGGTCGGGCAGCGCGTTGTCGTCTCGCACCACGTTCCCTGCAACACCTGCCCGCTGTGTCTCGCCGGCTTCGAGACCGGCTGTCCGACCTTGCACTCCACGAACTTCGACCCAGGCGGCTTCGCCGAGTACGTGCGCGTCCCTGCGCTTCAGACCGAGCGGGGCGTGCTCGAGCTTCCGGATGACGTCTCCTACGACGAGGGCTCGTTCGTTGAGCCGCT
The DNA here is from genome assembly GCA_964456615.1 of uncultured Eubacteriales bacterium. GTDB lineage: Bacteria > Actinomycetota > Coriobacteriia > Anaerosomatales > CAVRZR01 > CAVRZR01. The sequence goes on from CAYWCB010000064.1 coordinate 4,124, forward strand.
CGGATGCGTCGTGCGCGCGCAGGTCCGCGCCGGCGTGCGCCCGGGCTCGACCGTGCTCGTCATCGGGAGCGGCATCTCGGGACTGCTGCACATCCGGCTCGCCGCCGCGCTGGGCGTCGGCCGAGTGCTCGCCACCGACGTCAACGACTACCGTCTCGAGTGGGCACGGCGCGCGGGTGCGTCGGCCGCGTTCGACGCGGCTGCCGCCGGCGACGCGCTTCCCGACCTCGTCCGGGAGGCGAACGGCGGTCGGCTGGCCGATCTCGTGATGCTCTGTACGGGTGCGCCCTCGGCGATCGCCCAAGGGCTCGCATGCCTCGAGAACGGCGCCACGTTCGTCTTCTTCGCCCCGCCCCCGCCCGACATCGCGCTTGAGATGCCGATGGCCGAGTTGTGGCGCAGGGAGGTCACGGTTCGCACCGCCTACGGCGCGGCGCCGGCGGACCTCAAGATGGCGCTCGACCTCATCGCCACGCGTCGAGTGCGGGTCGACGACTTCGTGACGCAGCGTCTGACGCTCGAAGAGATCACGAAGGGCTTCGGCCTGGTCTGCGATGCCTGCGAATCCGTGAAGGTGATCGTAGAGCCGTAGGGCGCAGAGTCGCTCCGGCCGCTCCCCCGCATCGCCACCGCAACTCCGCTGTTGTGAAACGCTTTGACGCTATGACGTTTCGATGCTACGTTGCGGTCGGAGGTGATCCCCGTGACGCCCGAATCGAAGCGTGCCACGATCTACCTCGACCCGGACCTCCATCGGGCCCTGAAGATGAAGGCGGCGATCACGAGCAGGTCGGTATCGGACCTGGTCAATGACGCGGTGCGCGATGCCCTCGCCGAGGACGAGGAAGACCTCAGGGCTTTCGAAGACAGAGCCGACGAACCGCTCGTAGCGTACGAAGAGATGCTCGGCTGGTTGAAGCGCGTTGGGAGACTATAGCATCTACCTCCGCGCGTCGGTCTGGAATGACCCGCGGGGCATCCCGAAGGCGGACGTACGGCGGATCATGGACCGGATCGCGGCGCTGTCGGACGATCCGCGACCGACGGGGTGCGAGAAGCTCAGCATGAAGGAGCGGTATCGTGTCCGGCAGGGCGACTACAGCATTGTGTACTCGATTCAAGACGCCGAGGTCGCGGTATACGTAGTCAAAGTGGGGCATCGTAGGGACGTCTATCGGGGCGAACCACGCGAGGAGTAGCTGCGCCGCCACCCCTTTCTGTTGCATGTGCCGAGAGGAGTTCGGGATGTCCGCAGACGCACGCGACGCAAGGCGCAACCAGCCGGAATCGGCGTGGCCTTGGAGGCCCGAAACGCCGCTGCCGCCGCTCATGGAAGAGGCCAAGGGTGCCGAGCAGCAGTTCCTTGAGCGCGGGCGCGAGCACAGCAAGGACGTCGAGAGCGCGGTCCGCGTCTTCCTCGAGATGCTGCGCGGCATGCAGTTCATGGACGTCGACCGTCCGATGGTGACCGTCTTCGGGTCCGCGCGCCTTGGTGAGGGCCACCGCTACTACGAACTCGCGCGCGAGCTCGGCCGAACGCTCGCCGAGAACGGTTTCGCCGTCATGACAGGTGCGGGGCCGGGTCTGATGGAGGCCGCCAACCGCGGGGCGAAGGAGGGGGGAGGGCTCTCGGTCGGCGCGAACATACACCTCCCCAAGGAGCAGATACCGAACGCCTACCTCGACCGCTACGTCGAGTTCGAGCACTTCTTCGTTCGCAAGGTGATGCTCGTGAAGTACTCGTGCGCGTTCGTCTTCATGCCGGGTGGGTTCGGCACGATGGACGAGGTCTTCGAGGCGCTCACGCTCATGCAGACGCAGAAGATCGCGCCGTTCCCCGTCATAGGCATGGGCACGGAGTTCTGGGCGCAACTCCAGGGCTTCCTGGGCCAGGCGCTCGTTCCCGAGAAGACGATCGATCCGGACGACCTTGGACTGCTCTACTTCACCGACTCGTGCGACGACGTCGTAGGCTACATCATGGAGCACCCGTTCGGGTGCGCGGGGCGTGGTCGTCTGTAGCCCTGCGGGCGACGCACTGCGGCAGCGGAGAGGGGGCGCCTGGTGGAGCACTTCGACGTAATCGTCATCGGCACGGGTGTGGCGGGTCAGACTGCCGCTGCCGCGCTCGCCGAGGCCGGCAGACGTGTCGCGATCGTCGACAAGCGCGAGTACGGCGGCACGTGTGCGCTGAGAGGGTGCGAGGCCAAGAAGACGCTCTTCGCGGCGGCCGAGGCGGTCGAGCGTGTTCAGGCACAGAACGGCAGGGGCGTCGAAGGGCGGGCGAGCGTCGACTGGCCGGCGCTGATCGCCTTCAAGCGCACCTTCACAGATACGGTTCCCGCCTCAACCGCTCGATGGCTCGCGGATGCGGGCGTCGACGAGCTTCACGCCACTGCGCGTTTCGTATCGGCCGACACGATTGACGTGACCGGTGCGGACGGCTCGGATCGCTACTCGGCCGGTCATTTCGTCGTCGCCACGGGCGCGCGCCCGATGCCGCTCGGCATTCCGGGTTCGGAGTTCGTCATCGACAGCGAGCAGTTCATGGCCGCAGAGCGTCTCGGCGGGCGAATCGTCTTCGTCGGCGGGGGCTACGTCTCCTTCGAGTTCGCTCATATCGCGGCATCAGCGGGAGCCGACGTCACCATCCTCCACAGAGGCGAGCATGTCCTGAGGGGATTCGACAGCGACCTAGCGGACATGCTCGTCGGCGCGTATCGAGAGCGCGGCATCGATCTTCGAACACGTGCACCCGTCACGGAGGTGCGCAGGAGCGATCGGGGCCTCAGCGTCGCGCTCGCCGACGGTTCGCTCGTCGAGTGCGACGAGGTCGTACACGGAGCCGGTCGCGTTGCCGACCTCGAGGACCTCGCACTCGACGCCGCGGGCGTCACCCACGGACGCAGGGGGGTCGAGGTCGACGAGCACATGCGAAGCGTGTCGAACCCCAGGGTGTTCGCGGCCGGCGACGCCGCCGCGCGCGGAGTGCCGCTCACGCCCGTCGGCGTCGCCCAAGGGCGAATCGCCGCGCGGAACATCATCGAACCCGGTTCAGCGACGTTCGCTCCTGCGGTGGTGCCTTCCGTCGCCTTCTCCGATCCTCCGCTGGCGTCGGCCGGGCTCGGCGAGAAGGAGGCCAGCGAGGCGGGGCTCGACGCGGACGTCAGGCTGACCGACTCCTCGGGATGGGCGTCTTCACGGCGCGTGGGGGTCTCGGTCTCGGGCGCGAAGACGATCGTCGAGCGCCGTTCGGGGCGGGTCCTTGGCGCGCACCTGCTCGGCCATCATGCCGACGAGGTCATCAACGCCCTCGCGATCGCGATGACGTGCGGCATGACCGCCGAGGACCTGAAGACGTTCTGCTGGGCCTATCCCACCGCAGGCTGGGACATCACGTACCTGCTGTGATTCCGGCCGCCACAGCGTGGCAGGCACATCGTGCGGTTCGCTACCAGAGTCGCTTGACGCTCTCGCGTATCGAGATGCTCGCGACAGCCGGCGCGCCGGGCTTGGCATCGCCGTCGGTGTGGTCGGCCTGCGGTCGCGCCTGTACTTCGACGAAGTGCGGCAGCACGCGGTCCGTGAGGAAGCGCGAGCGCTGGGCGTAGCCGTGCGTGTCCGTGCGCGGATTCCCGTGCGCGTAGTAGCGCAGCGGGTACGTGACGTAGAGCGCATCGCGAGCGCGGGTGCACGCGACGTAGAAGAGCCTCCGCTCCTCCTCGATCTCCTCGGGCGTACCGGTCGACATGTCCGAGGGGATGTTGCCATCGGCGGCGTGGATGACGTAGACGACATCGAACTCGAGGCCCTTCGCCGAGTGCATCGTCGAGAGCACGAGGTAGTCCTCGTCCAGGAGCGGCGGCCCCGCGAGGTCTGAGGTCCACGACGGCGGGTCGAGCGCGAGCTCGGAGAGGAAGCGCGTGCGGTCGCCGAAGCGCGATGCCACGGCCTCGAGCTGCTCGAGATCGCGCAAGCGTGCGTCCACGTTGTCGTATCGTCGCTCGACCAGCGGTGTAAGCACCGTGCGCACCGCGTGCACCTGCGCGGAGACCTCGCGTGTGTCGCCAGGTGTGCCCGCAAGTCCTCGCATGAGCGCCACGAACTCAGGCCAGAGCGCGGCGGCCGGCTCTGGCACGCTCGCTCCCACCCAACACTCGAAGTCGCCGCCGCCTTCGGCGAGGCGCAGCATGAGTGACTCGGCGGTCTTGGGCCCGATGCCCGGCACGAGGCCGACGACGCGCATGCCCGCCGTGATGTCGCACGGGTTCTCGGCGAGGCGCAGGAAGCCGAGCAGGTCCTTCACGTGCGCCATCTCGAGGAACTTGAGCCCCCCGTATTTCACGAACGGGATGTTGCGCCGCGAGAGCTCGACCTCGAGCGGGAGCGAGTGGTGCGCGACGCGGAAGAGCACGGCCTGCTTCTTGAGCGCGGTGCCTTGCTCGCGATGGCCGAGGATCCGCTCAATGAGCCAGTCGGACTGCTCGGTCTCGTCGCGACAGACCGCCACGGTGGGACGGCCGCCGCCCTCGCGCTTCGTCCAGAGGTCCTTGTCGTAGCGCTCAGACGCTTCGCGGATGATCTGATTTGTCGCCGAGAGGATGGGCGCGGTCGAGCGGTAGTTGCGCGTGAGCGTCATGACCTCGGCGCTAGGGAAGTGCAGCGGGAAGTCGAGGATGTTGCGGATCGTCGCCCCGCGGAAGGAGTAGATGGCCTGGGCATCGTCGCCCACCGCCGTCACCCCGGTTCCGTCCGGCCGAAGCAGCGCGACGATCCGCGCCTGGATGGCGTTCGTGTCCTGGTATTCGTCGACGAGCACGTGGTCGAAACGCTCGCGCGCGCGGTCGCCCGCCCCCGGGTCGACGAGCAGGCCGTGCCAGAAGAGGAGCAGGTCGTCGTAGTCGAGCACCTGCTGGGACTCCTTGCGGTCGGTGTAGGCATCGAAGAGGCGCTTGAGGTCGTCGATGTCGTCCCTGCACCAGGGGAATGCTTTCGCGAGGACGTCCGACAGCGGGGTCTGCGCGTTCACGCAACGCGAGTAGATGTCGAGGCACGTCGACTTCTGCGGGAAGCGCCGGGTCTTCGCTGACAGTCCGAGCTCCGTGCGGCAGGCATGCATCAGGTCCTCGGAGTCCGCTCGGTCGAGGATCGTGAAGTCGGGCTCCAGACCAAGGTCGCGGCCGTGCAGTCGGAGCAGGCGAGAGGCGACCGAGTGGAACGTGCCGCCCCAGATGCGGGCGCCCGAGAGCGCGGGCATGGCCTCGGGCGGTCTCTCGGCAGCCGCCTGGCGGAGCAGCCCGTCGACACGGCGGATCATCTCGGCGGCCGCTCGGCGGGTGAAGGTCAGCAGCAGGACGCGGCCGGGGTCAGCGCCCTGCGAGATGAGGTACGCCACGCGATGCGCGAGCGTCGTGGTCTTGCCGGTGCCCGCGCCTGCGACGATGAGGAGGGGGGTGTCGTCGTGGGAAGCGGCTGCGTGCTGCTCGGAGTTCAGGCGATCCAGAAGGTTCGGGGTTGCGGGCACTGCAGCGTCTCGGGCGTGGTCAGCGTGCATAGGAGACCTCCAGCGAGGG
>CAYWCB010000065.1:0-9540 GCA_964456615.1 uncultured Eubacteriales bacterium
CTGGTCGTCATCGGCCCTGAGGCGCCGCTCGTGGCCGGGCTCGCGGATGCCGTGCGCGCTGCGGGCATCCCCGCGTTCGGGCCGGGTGCCGCAGGCGCTCGCCTCGAGGGCTCGAAGTCGTTCGCGAAGGAACTCATGCTCCGTCACAACATCGCAACGGGCGCTGCGGCTACCTTCATGTCCGAGGCCGAAGCCATCGAGCATCTCGAGCGCATAGGGGCACCCATCGTGGTCAAGGCCGACGGCCTGGCTGCCGGGAAGGGTGTCATCGTCGCCGGCACGCTCGACGAGGCGCGCGACGCGGTCGAGCTGTGCTTCTCGGGGCAGTTCGGCGAAGCGGGGTCGACCGTGCTCATCGAAGAGTACCTCGAAGGCCCCGAGGTCTCACTCCTGGCGTTCGTCGGCGGCGGCGCGGTGCTGCCGATGGCGCCGGCGCAAGACCACAAGAGGGCCTTCGACGGCGACACCGGCCCGAACACCGGCGGCATGGGCGTCTACTCACCCGTTCCGATCGTGGAGGCCGGAGAGTACGCCTGGATGCTCGAGATCCTCCAGTTCACGGCCCATGCGCTCGTAGAGGACGACATCGACTACCGCGGCGTGCTCTACGGGGGCTTCATCCTCACTGCCGACGGGCCGAAGGTGCTCGAGTTCAACGCGCGGTTCGGCGATCCGGAAACGCAGGTCATCCTTCCACGGCTGGAGAGCGACCTCGCCGAGGTGCTGCTGGCCACCGCCGACAACCGCCTCGAGGAGGTCGACCTCTCGTGGAGCAGTCACTGGGCGGTCTCGGTCGTGCTGGCAAGCGGCGGGTACCCTGGCGACTACGCGATGGGCAAGCCTATCTACGGCATCGAGGATGCCGAAGCGCTCCCGGGAGTGACCGTCTACCACGCGGGCACGCGGCGGCGCGACGACGGGGTGCTCGTGACGGCGGGCGGCCGCGTGCTCAACGTCACCGCGCTCGCACCGGACTTCGCCTCGGCGCGCGACCGGGCGTACGAGGCGGCGGAGCGCATCACCTTCGACGGCATGTTCTACCGGCGCGATATCGGCGCCCGCGCGCTCGCCGGCCGATCGGCGTGGGGGGCCTAGCCGACGTGCTCTCGGAGCGCATCATCAGCGCGGTGATGGATCGCGCGAACGCGAGGTACCTGAAGCTCGAGCCGCTCGGCGACGGCGGCCTGCCGGGCCCCGTGCCCGACCGGGAGTACCTCCTCTACGTGCACGTGCCGTTCTGCGAAAGGCTCTGCCCGTATTGCTCGTTCAACCGCTTCCCCTTCGAAGAGGGCCGAGCGACAGCGTACTTCCGCCGCCTCCGCGAGGAGATGCGTCTCGTTGCCGACATGGGCTTTCCGTGCACGTCCATCTACATCGGCGGCGGCACGCCTACGGTCATGATCGACGAGCTCGTCTCGACGATCGACCTGGGCAAGGAGCTCTTCGCTATCCGCGAGGTCTCCTCGGAGACGAATCCGAACCACCTCATCCCGGAGATCATCGACCCGCTGGCGGAGCGCGTCGACCGGTTCAGTGTGGGCGTGCAGTCCTTCGACAACCGGCTGCTGAAGATGATGGACCGCTACGACAAGTACGGGTCGGCCGAGGAGATCTTGGAGCGCCTGCAGCTAGTCGAGGGCAGGTTCAGTTCGCTCAACGTCGACATGATCTTCAACTTCCCCAGCCAGACCGAGGACGTGCTCGTCCACGATATCGAGATGCTCAAGGCGTCGAACACGAACCAGACGACGTTCTATCCGCTCATGGCCTCCCCGGCCGTGAAGGAGACCCTCGCCTCCACGGTGGGCAGAGTCGACTACCGGCGGGAGGCCGAACTCTACCAACTCGCCATCGACGAGCTCTCCGACACGTTCACGCAATCGAGCGCGTGGGCGTTCGACCGCGACGGAAGCAAGATGATCGACGAGTACATCGTCGACTACGAGGAGTACGTGGGCATCGGCTCGGGCGCATTCTCGTTCCTTGACGGGACGCTCCTCGTCAACACCTTCTCGCTCGGCGAGTACGACGCGCTCGTGGAGAGCGGCAGGTGCTCGGTCGTGAAGCAGCGCGCGTTCTCGCTGCCCGACCGCATGCGCTACCGCTTCTTGATGTCACTCTTCGGGCTGTCGCTCGACAAGGAGGTGTTCGAGCGGGACTTCGGCGTGGACATCGAGCGCGGCTTGCCGCTCGAACTGGCGTTCATGCGCAGCGCCGACGCCTTCGAGACGGACGACGCGACGCAGCTCACGCTCACGCGCAAGGGCCGCTACCTGCTCGTCGTGATGATGCGTGAGTTCTTCGTAGGCGTGAACCACCTGCGCGACCAGGCGCGGGAGGCGCTCTCGCCCGACGAGCGCGAGCTGCTCTTCGGCGAGGGGGCCATGTCCGAGGAGCAGTGCGCAGAGAAGTCCGTCGAGTTCCCGCTTGCCGCCGCCGAGGCTCAGAGCGAGACGGCACAGGACGCGCCGCTGCCGAGGTAGGACCCGCGGGATCGCGCGGTGGCCGCGCGCTGGCCGCGCGCTGGCCGCGAACGAGCGTGCCGTACGATACGGTTGGGGCCGGCGAGTGGGGATTGAGGAGCCGCCACCGGGTCCGCGGTTCGCCGAACGGGGCGATACAGATGCGGGCGACGTCGAGAGAGTGGAGCCGGACGATGAGTGGGACACCGCTTGTAGGGATCATCATGGGGAGCACGTCCGACATGTCGGTCATGGAGGAGTGCGCCTCCCAGCTCGAGGAACTGAGCATCTCCTACGAGCTCGTGGTCGCGAGCGCTCACCGGAGTCCCGAGCGGGTGCACGAGTGGGCGAGTACCGCCGAAGAGCGCGGACTCAAAGCGCTGATCGCCGCCGCGGGCAAGGCGGCGCATCTGGGGGGCGTGGTGGCGGCGTTCACGCCGCTGCCGGTCATCACCGTGCCGATGAGGACGAGCGACCTCGGCGGCCTCGACTCGCTGCTCTCGATGGTTCAGATGCCCACCGGCGTGCCGGTAGCCTGTGTCGCGATCAACGGCGCCAGGAACGCCGCCATCCTCGCCGCGCAGATCCTCGGTACGTCGATGCCGGAGTGCCGCAAACGGGTGGTCGAGCTGAAGCTGAGGATGGCGAGCTCCTAGCGAACGGGCTCGTACCCGGCGCTGTGCGGGCTTCGCGGAAGCGGGTCTGCGTCTGAGCCCCACACCTGATCGGAGGATCAATGCGCGACGGTGCCTTCGAAGACGTTCGGGTCGAAGGGCATCTCATCGACTCAGGCATCATGAGTCAGGTGATGGACCGCATCGTCCTGCTCGATGGCGAGTTCGAGACGCTCTCGTTCGACGTGGGCCGCACCAACGAGGACCCCTCGGTGGCGGTCCTTCGCGTGCGCGCGCGAGACGCGAAGCACCTCGAGGAGATCCTCGGCGACATCCAGGAGCATGGCGCCGTTCCTTGCCAGCCCGAGGATGCGCGTCTCGAGTTGGCACCTTGCGACGGCGTGTTCCCCGAGGACTTCTACGCGACGACCAACCTCGAGACCGACGTGCGGATCGACGGATCGTGGGTGCGCGTGTCTTGTCCCGAGATGGACCTCGGCATCCGCGTGCAAGACGGCGCCGCGACCACGGTCGCCATGGCCGACGCGAAGGCCGGGGATCTCTACGTTGTCGGCCACAGCGGTCTGCGCATCCACCCGCAGGAGCGCCCGCGCGACGCGCAGACGTTCGAGTTCATGTCCTCGGAGGTTTCCTCCGAGAAGCCGAAGGCCCAGGTCATCGCCGAGGTCGGCCGCATGCTCCGCGACACGCGCGAGCGGGGGCAGGACGTCATAGCGGTCGTCGGTCCCGCGGTCGTGCACACGGGCGCGTCCGAGCACCTCGCGCGTCTCGTGCGCGTGGGATACGTGAGCGTGTTCTTCGGCGGGAACGCCGTCGCGGTCCACGACATCGAAGCGGCGCTCTGGGGCACCTCTCTCGGCGTCTCGCTCGAGTCGGGCATCCCGACCGCCGGCGGGCACGAGCACCACCTGCGTTCGATCAACACGATCAGACGTTGCGGCTCGATCGAGGCGGCGGTCGATCAGGGGATGCTCACCCGGGGGCTCATGCACACCCTCGTGACCACCCGCACGCCCTACGTGCTCGCCGGCTCGATCCGTGATGATGGACCGCTGCCCGGCGTCATCACCGATGTCGTGGAGGCGCAGAAAGCGATGCGTGCCTACTGCCAGCGGGCCGGGGCCTGCCTCATGCTCTCGACGATGCTGCACTCCATCGCGACCGGCAACATGCTGCCGGCGTCGACGACGACCGTGTGCGTGGACATCAACCCAGCGGTCGTCACCAAGCTCGCCGACCGCGGCTCGTGGCAGACGATCGGCGTCGTCACCGATGTCGGGCTTTTTCTCGAGCAGTTGGCGGACTCGCTGGGGGCGTAGGCTCAAGCGCGAACGCTGGGGGTGCCCGGACGCGCGACCGCTGGCGCGTGCCTTGCTCGGATGAATGGCGTCCGAGAGGAGCACGCCGTGCTGCCGATGTTTCGCAGGGCCGATGCCGAATCCGCGTCGGTCGCCACCAGGTCGATCCCGCCGCTCGACCAGCGGGTCCCTATCGCGCTGCGGACCGCGACGTTCGGCGCGGGTTGATTCTGGGGTCCTGACGCCCGGTTCGGGCTCGTCGAAGGGGTATGGCGCACGCGGGTGGGGTATGCAGGGGGCACGACGCCCGATCCAACGTATCGCCACATCGGCGACCACACCGAGTGCTTCGAGGTGGACTTCGACCCGAACGTGATCTCCTACGACGACCTCCTGCAGCTCCTCTGGTCGAGCCACGACCCGACGCGCCCTGCCTACTCGAAGCAGTACGCGTCGCTCGTTCTCGCGCACGACAGCGAGCAGCTGCGTCTCGCCGAGGCGGCGCGCGCCACCCTTGAGGCCCTGCTACAGCGACCTGTGCTCACACGGATCGCGCCCCTGGACCACTTCTTCCCCGCCGAGGCGTACCACCAGAAGTACCGGCTGAGGAACGACCCGGTCCTGATGAGCGAGTTCCGCGCGATGTACCCGGACGACGGGGCCCTCATGGACTCGAGCGCCGCCGCTCGGGTGAATGGGTATCTGGACGGCGGCGGGTCGTGCGCTCGCCTCGAAGCGGAGATCGACGAGTTGGGTCTGTCGCTCGAGTCGTCGCGCTGGCTTCGCTCTCGTTGCCGCTAGGCCGTATCGAACCCGCGCAGCGCGGACCCTTGCTGAGGACATGCCGTGAGACACAAGATCGTCAGATCCGATGAAGAGTGGCGCGCGCTCCTGCCGCCCGAGCGGTTCCGCGTGCTCAGGCGCGCAGGCACGGAGCCAGCGTTCTCGGGCGAGCTGACGGATGTGACCGAGCCCGGCATCTACCGGTGCGCGGGGTGCGAGTCGACGCTCTTCTCTTCTGAGGCGAAGTTCCATTCCGGCTGTGGCTGGCCGAGCTTCTGCGAGCCGATCGAGCCGGATGCGGTGACCGAACACCGCGACGACAGCTTCGGGATGGTGCGCACGGAAGTGCGCTGCGCTGCGTGCGAGGGGCATCTCGGGCACGTGTTCCCCGACGGGCCGCCTCCGACGGGGTTGCGCTACTGCATCAACTCGCTCGCGCTGACCTTTGAACGCGCATGATCGCCCTGCTCAGAAGGTTCGCGGCCATCCACGATGTCTAGGCACGCGATTTGCACTTGTGGTGGCGAGGGAAGTATCCGAAGCGCACGTCCGGACGACCAGGTGATCATGCTTCGACGGACCGACAGAACGCCGGGCACATTCGCGGCTCTCGTGGTTGTGGCGGCCATCGTGCTGCTGATGGTGCCGACGTGCGTCATGATCGGTTGCACCATGTCGGGCAGCGCGATGTTCGTTCCCTTCGGCAACGAGCTCTCCATGAGCGCGCCCTGCGGGGGTACGTACGTGCTCAGCAAGGCTCCCGTCGGAACCATCCCCACCAACGTGGATGCATCGATCGTCGCCGTGATCGCCGCGCTCATCGTCGCGTTCGTCCTGGTGGTGCCGCGTCTCGAAGCGGCAGCGGTGCGCTCGGCTCGCGATGGCCCGCCTCGGCCGCTCGAGCCCCTGGACGACGTCAAGCTACGGATCTGATCGCTCCTCACGGCTGAGAGCCGCCTCAGTGGCGCCGCTCTCGGTCATCTCGGCGTCCGCCCGTATCGTGGCGGATCACCCTTGATACGTGAGGAGTTTTCGTGACAGCTCTGTTCCTATCCATGCTCACGCTGGGACTCGTGACGAGTCTCCACTGCGTGTCGATGTGCGGGCCGATGGTCGTGTCCTACGCCCTCAAGGGGACCGAAGGTGCGTCGGGACTGCGACGCGTCGTGCCCAACCTTGCCTACCAGGGCGCCAAGATCTCGAGCTACGCGCTCGTCGGAATCCTACTCGGTGCTGTGGGTTCGGCGTTCAGCATCGACGCGATACGCCCGTACGTGATGGTCCTCGCGGGCGCCTTCATGGTCGTGATGGGTCTCGGGATGACCGGTCACGCACCGTGGGCGCAGAGGCTCGTCCCGCAGCCCCCGAAGCTTCTGATGACCGCGCTCATGCGACTACGCCGGAAGGCCAGTGCCGACGCAGAGGCCGGCAGCGCCACGCTTTCCACTCCTCTCACGTTCGGCATGCTCACCGGCCTCTTCCCGTGTGCGCCGCTCATCGCGGCGCAGCTGTCCGCTGCGGCCACGGGAAGCGCGCTCACAGGCGGTCTGGCCATGCTCGCCTTCGGTCTTGGTACCGCGCCGCTCATGCTCGCGTTCGGAACCGCCTCGAGTCTCATGCCGGCGAAGCTCAAGGAGCGCGTGATGGTAGTCCTCGCGGTCGTCGTGGTCCTCTTCGGCGCCGTGTATGTCAACCGCGGCCTCATGCGGCTCGGCTCGCCGGTGACCTTCCAGTCCGTGACCGCCTCGGTCTTCGGTGGCGGAGAGCCCGCACAGGTGCAGACCGGCGACTATGCGACCGGGGCCGACGGCGTCGTGGAGGTCCCGCTGACGATACAGAACACGCAGTTCGTCCCCGCGCAGCTGCAAGTCCCCGCGGACAGGCCGGTGCGGCTGGTCGTGGATCGGCAGGAGGACGGCGCGTGTTCCGCGCAGATCGCCATCCCGCAACTCGGCATCCTGCAGGACCTGACGCCCTTCGGCACCACGATCGTCGAGCTTCCCGCAGCGAAGGCCGGCCGATACACGCTGACGTGCGGCATGGGCATGATGTCCGGAGTGCTCAGCGTGGGTGCCGGCGCGGCGACAGGGGGCGGCTCCCCACTCGCGTGGCTGTTGCCGCTCGTGGTCGCAGCGGGTGGCTCGCTCGCTCTCGTGCTCAGGGCGAATCGTAGGGGCACGACCGCGCGCGGCGGCTCCTCCTCAAAGCACGGCGGACGCACGGCCGGGGGCCCGAAACCAGCCGGCGGTGTTGCGGCTGTTCTCGGACTCACCCCGCAGGGGCTGATCATCGTGTGCGCGCTCGTGGCCGCCGCGATAGTGGCCGGCCTCGCATTCGGCGGGATGTTCGCACGCTAGCAGGTCGATCCAAGGACAAGACACCAGAGCCTGAGTGCTCGGTCAAAGGAGAGAAGACATGACACAAACAGCGATCCCAGAGAAGAAGTCCAACGCGATGCGCTACGTCGCGATCGGCCTGATCGTCTTCGGCGCGTTCTTCGCCTCCTATCGCTTCGCGGTTGCGCGAAGCGGGGCAGGGAACCCACTAGGCGCGGACGCGGACAGCGCTGCTCAGGCTGGCGCGTACCTGGGCGCACCCGGAGGCGGCGCGAGCGCAGGGACAGCGGGCTCCGGCAGCCCGGCGTGCGCGTGTTGCGGCGGGTCGGGCTCGTCCACCCCGATCGAGGGGGCGGCGCAGGTCGATGGTGCGGTACAGCGGATCGACATCGACACCTCGGCCGGCTCGTACAACCCCAACATCATCAAGCTGAAGGCCGGCATCCCCACCGAGATCACCTTCCCCCAGTCGGGCGGTTGTCTCGCGCAGGTGATGTCCAAGGACCTGAACTTCTTCGAGGACCTGACTTCGGGCCCCAAGACCCTCAAGCTCGCCGCGCTGCCTGCCGGCACCTACGAGTTCTCGTGCGGCATGCAGATGGTGTTCGGCTCGATCGTGGTCGAGTAGGGTGCGGAGTTGCGACTCCGCCGATGATGCTCAAGACTCAATCGTCCCGCGGCGACGCGGGGCGTACGGAAGATGGAGGCCGACGTGCCTGCTGACACGACATACAAGGTGCGCCGACTGAGCGTGCAGGGTATGCACTGCGGCGCATGCGAGAAGCTCGTCTCGGCCGAGACGAGCAAGATAGATGGGGTCGTGGCCGTCGAGGCCGATGCCCAGTGCGGTGTCGTTTCTGTCCACCTCGACCGCGATGTCCCGCTCGGGGTCTTCGCCGAGGCGGTCGCCGTCGCGGGGTTCGCTCCCGGCGATCCGTTCGCGTTGGAGGAGACCGACGCGAGCACGTGCGCATCCCCGGCCGCTGCCGAGGACGCTGCTGAGGACGCCGCTGAGGGTGCCGCGGTCGAAGCGCGACTGACAGACGAGACCGCGGCTACGACTGCCGAGGAGACGTTCGCGATCGGCGGCATGACGTGCGCGTCGTGTTCGGCGATCATCGAGAAGACGCTCGCCAAGACGCCGGGCGTCACGTCAGTGGCGGTCAATCTCGCCACCGAGCGCATGAGGGCGACGTACGATCCGTCTCTCATCGACAGCGACGGCATCGTCGGCGTGGTCGAGGGTCTCGGCTACACCGCGACACCGCTCGCGGGAACTCCCGTGCCCGGCGGTGGCGCTGCGGGCAGGGTCTCGCTGAGCATCCTGGGCATGACGTGCGCGTCATGCGCGACCGTCGTCGAGAAGACGCTGAGCCGCATGCCCGGTGTCGCGTCCGCGTCGGTGAACCTCGCGAACGAGACCGCGACCGTCGAGATCGATCCCGCCGTTGTGGGCATCGACGAGCTCATCACCGCGGTGCGCGGCGCCGGCTACGATGCGGTCGTGCGCATCGAAAGCGTACCAGGCGCCGAGAGCGGGGCGGATGCACAGGCCGAGGCCCAGGCGCGCGCCTACGCGCACGACAAGCGCATGTTCGCGATGTCGCTCGCGCTGTCTCTTCCGCTGCTATTGATCTCGATGGTCCCGCCGTTCATGGAGTCCGTTCCGATGGCTTTGAGCGAGTGGCTCGCCGAGACCTTCGGCGGAGCGTGGGACCCGATGCTCGTCGGCAAGCACGTGATGTTCCTGCTCGCCACGCCGGTGCAGTTCATCGCCGGCTGGCGGTTCTACCGCGGCATGTGGGGCGCGCTCAAGCAGCGCGTCGGCAACATGGACACCCTCATCGCCATCGGCACCTCGGCCGCCTACCTCTACAGCGTGGCAACCACGTTCATCCCCGCGCTTCAGATGGAGCCCGTCTTCTACGAGACGAGCGCGCTGCTCATCACGTTCGTGCTGCTCGGCAAGCTCCTCGAGGCTCACGCGAAGGGCCGCACGAGCGATGCGATCAAGAAGCTCATGGGC
>CAYWCB010000066.1:0-8689 GCA_964456615.1 uncultured Eubacteriales bacterium
CGATCTCCTCGCGGCAGGGCGCGATATCGTCATGGGCGCGTGAGAGGCGGACCCGTGCCGGGCAAGAAGGCCACCACGTCAAAGCGCGCCCCGGCAGGGTCGCCCTCCGCTGTGTCGCCCGGCGGACTCGACCTAGCGCGCGTCTTCGTGCTCGCGGCGGCGGGACTCGTACCGATAGCGGCGTCCTACTACCCAGGGTTCTCGGCGACGGCGCTCCCCCTCACCTACGACCAGTACGCGATCGTGAAGTACGCCATCACGATCGCGTGCGCCGGACTCGGGCTGGCCGCTTGGCTCGCCTACGCGGTATCCGGGAAGGCGCAGCTCCGAAGGGCCGGCCGCCTCGAGTGGTTGGGCGGCGGGTTCCTGTGCTGGGCTGCGGCGGCCACCGCGCTCTCGATCCACCGGCCGACGGCGCTACTCGGCGTGTACGAGCGTTTCGAAGGAATGGTCGCGTTCCTCGCCTACGTCGTGCTTGGGTTCCTGGCGCTGCAGACGCTCGCAGAACCGCGAAGGTTGCGGCAGTTCGCGATCGCGCTCGTCGCCTCAGGCTGCGTCGTGGCCGCCTACGGGCTCCTCCAGTCATTCGGCGTTCTCAGGGCACCGGAAGGCACGCTGCTGTTCGAAGCCGGGCGGGCGTTCTCCACGTATGGCAATCCGGACATGCTCGGCATGTTCCTCCTCGTCCCGTTCTGTCTGTCGCTCAGCCTTGCCCTCGAGACGCCATCCGTTGGACAACGTGCGGGCTGGTGGTTCGCGTTCGTTGTCTGTGCCGTGGCCCTGCTGCTGACGTTCACGAGGGCGTCCTGGTTGGCGGCCGTGGCCGCGCTCGTCCTGCTCGGGGTGGCCGCGCGTCGCCGCGCGGTCCGTCTGCAGGCAGTGGATGCCGCGTTCCTTGCGCTGACCGTATTGGGTCTTGTGGTGGTCGGCGTGCGGTCTCTGACAAGCGGCACAGGGGCCACCAACGTGGCGGAACGCCTGATCACCCTCTTCGACACGGCTTCGGGGAGCGTGGCATCCCGGCTCTTGATCTGGTCCGGGACGGCAGCGGCCATCGGTGCGCGTCCTGTGTTCGGATACGGACCCGACACGCTCCTGCTGGTGTGGACCGAAAGAGCCCCGGCCTCCGCGATGAAGGTGCTCTCCGAAGGACAGGTCGACAGCGCTCACAGCCTGCCGCTGCACCTCGCGGCCGGCATCGGTGTCGTCGGTGCACTGCTCTACCTCGCGGTGCCGGTGGGCGCACTCGTCGTGAGTGCCAAGGCGGCCTTCGCACGACGTGACGATTCCGCCCCTTTCCTGGTCGCGGGCATTTGGGTCGCTCTGACAAGCGTCATCCTGGCGTCTCTGGTCAGCGTGACCGATGCCGGGCTCGGCGTCTTGATCTGGATGCTCGCCGGCGCGCTCGCGTCTCAGTCCGCGCGCACGAGCGACATCTCGTGGGAGAAGGGCCGCGTGCCGGGGTGGGCAGCAGCGGTGGTCTCTTGTGTTGCGAGCGTGTGGCTTGCGGTGGTGCTGACGTCGGCCGACCACGCCATGGCGAAGGCCAGGATCGAGGCCGGAAGCGCCGACGGCATCGCGTGGGCCGAGCGGGCCGCGGAACGCAACCCATGGTTCGAGGAGTACCGGATCGAACTGGCGCTCCAGCACTTTGACACCTTCGTTGCCCTAGCGGAGTCGGGACAGTCGAAGTCCGCTCTCGAAGCCTTCGAGAGGAGCGAGGCCGTGCTCCTCGAGTTGGGGGCGGCGAATCCGCGCTATCGGAGCACGCACCTAGCGCTCGCGGATCTCTACCTGGCGGCAGGGCGGATCGTCGACCCCGCCTACAACGCCAAGGCGGAAGGCGCCGCATCGGACGCTCTCAAAGTGGCGCCCGGGTCTCCTCAGGCGCACGCGGTCATGGTTCGGGCGCTGCTGGCTCAGGGGCGTGTCTCCGAAGCCGCGCTCGTGCTCGAGGAGGGCCTGCGCTACGCCCCCGGTGACGCGGGCCTCCTCGCGCTGGAGGCGGAGATGGCCGGAATCGGAGAGCAACCGTAGCAGCGAGCGGAACGGCTGCTGAGTCCGCGGTCCAGCGTCAAGGTAGGCGTCCGACCATGCATGCTGGATCCGTAGCCACCGCCCGAAGCCGCCACGCCATGCGGCGCGATACGCCCGCGCGGAGCACGCAGGACCGCCGGTTACGCCCAGGTAGCGTTCGCTCAGCCCCGCAGGTCCCGCGCCGATGTGCTATGCGAGAATGCCCGGTGGACGAACATATGCGCCTCTGTGTCCGATGCAGGTGTTCGTCTCGCGGCGAACGCGCGCTTCGCGAGCGTTCGCGTACATGAAGAAAGGCGACGAGATGCTCATTCGAGCCCGTGCCCCTCTGCGGATCAGCTTCGGCGGCGGTGGGACCGACGTCTCGCCGTATTGCGACGAGCGAGGCGGCGCGGTCCTCAACACGACGATCAATCGGTACGCGTATGCCACGGTCGTTCCGGGCGGAGAAAGGCTGGAGATCCGCAGCCTCGACTACGACGTCGGGCTCTCGTACGCGCTCGACGACGAATTCGTCTTCGACGGCCAGCTCGACTTGGCCAAGGGCGTCCTCGACCATTTCCGGGAGTCGGACGAGCTGACGGACGGACTCACGATCTACCTGCACAACGACGCCCCTCCCGGGTCGGGGCTCGGTTCGTCTTCGGCAATCTGCGTCGCTCTCATCGCGGCCCTGTGCGAGCACGTGCGCCGCCCGTTGGACAGCTATGCGATGGCCGAGCTCGCCTTCTCTATCGAGCGAGAAGAGGTCGGCATCAAGGGCGGTCGCCAG
Source organism: uncultured Eubacteriales bacterium (assembly GCA_964456615.1). GTDB lineage: Bacteria > Actinomycetota > Coriobacteriia > Anaerosomatales > CAVRZR01 > CAVRZR01. The sequence continues at coordinate 2,810 of CAYWCB010000066.1, forward strand.
GACCAGTACTCGGCGACCTTCGGGGGCTTCAACTTCACGGAGTTCGGCGACGGCAAGGCGATCGTGAACGCCCTCCGGCTGCGACCGAGCGTCCTGCTCGAGCTCGAGTACAGTCTCGTGTTCGCCTATGTGGGGGGACAGCACTTCTCGTCGCACATCATCGACCGTCAGGTCGAGAACTACCGCAGCGGCGTGGCCGTCGATGCGATGGACCGGCTCAAAGGGCTCGCCTACGAGATGAAGGACGCGCTCCTGATGGGAGAACTCCAGACCTTCGGCTCGCTCATGCACGAGGCGTGGCAGGCGAAGAAGGCGATGGCGGAGGGCATCACGACGGACCGGATCGATGCTCTCTATGACGCGGCCCGGGAGGCCGGGGCTCTCGGCGGGAAGATCAGCGGAGCCGGCGGGGGAGGCTTCATGTTCTTCCTGTGCGAGCCGACGCGCCGGTTCGCCGTTCAGGAAGCGCTTCGTGCGCACGACGCAGAGCTGGTGACGTTCAGCTTCGTCCAAGAGGGGGCGCAGGCGTGGAGCATCTAGACGACTCGATCGAACCGAGGGTCCTCGCCGAGCTCGATCAACACCGCGAGATGCTCGAGACGCTCTACGAGCTCGCGGCGCAGACCGCGCGCGCAGCCGAGATCATCGTGGGGTCCCTCCACTCGGACGGGAAGCTCCTGATCTGCGGCAACGGCGGCTCGGCGGCAGACGCCCAGCACATCGCTGCCGAACTCGTTGGGCGCTACCTGAGGGAGCGCGAGCCCTGGCCGGCGATCGCGCTCACCACGAACACCTCGGCGCTCACGGCGATAGGCAACGACTACGGATTCGATGAGGTGTTCGCGCGGCAGGTGAGAGCGTACGGCCGTGCGGGAGACGTATTGGTCGCGATCTCGACGAGCGGCGAGAGCCCGAACGTCCTCAGGGCTGTCGACGCTGCCCGGGCGGCAGGCATGACCGTGATCGGGCTGTCCGGAGGAGAAGGCGGGCGTCTCGCCACCCGATGCGACCTGTGCCTGACCGTGCCGGTGTCGAGCACGCCTCGCATACAGGAAGGGCACATCACGCTCGCGCACGTGCTCTGCGGCCTTGTCGAGGAGGCCCTGTGCTCCGAGAGGCCGTAGTCCTTGCGGGAGGCCGTGGCACGCGTCTGGGTGGCCTGACCGGCCAGGTTCCCAAGCCCATGCTCGACGTCGCAGGCGTGCCCTTCGTCGAACACGTCGTCTGGAACCTCGCGCGCCACGGCATCAAGCGCATTTGCATCTCCTCAGGCTACCTGAGCGAGGCGGTCACCTCGGTCCTGGAGGACGGGCGTCGGCTCGGCGTGGAGATCCTGCACTCCGTCGAGGACGAGCCCGCGGGCACGGGCGGGGCGCTCGCGCTCGCGGCCGAGCATCTCGCCGACGACGTCTTCGTCGTTGTGAACGGCGACACGCTCTTCGACGTGAACTACCTCGACCTCGCCCTGCTCCTCGCCTCGGCGTCCGATGCCCAGGCCGCCCTCGCGCTCAGGCGTGTGGGCGACGCCGCGCGCTTCGGGAGCGTCACGCTCTCAGGGGATCGCGTCACGCGGTTCGCGGAGAAGTCCGCTGAAGGGGAGGGGCTCGTGAGCGGCGGCGTGTATGTGTTGCGCGCATCGGCGCTCGAAGCGCTGCAGCCCGGCCCGTCGTCGCTCGAGTCGGACCTGTTCCCGGAGCTCGTCGCGGCGGGGCGTGCGCTCGGACGGGAATACGACGGCTTCTTCATCGATATCGGCGTGCCCGCCGAGTTCGAGCGCGCCCAGGCCGATGTGAGCAGCTGGCGGCGCAAGCCCGCTCTCTTCCTCGATCGCGATGGCGTGCTCAACGAGGACCTCGGTCACGTGCACACGCCCAAGGAGTTCCGATGGATCCCCGGAGCGCGGCAGGCCGTGAAGCACGCGAACGACGCCGGGTGGCTCGTCATCGTCATCACGAACCAGGCGGGGATCGGGAGGGGGCTGTATTCCGAGGAGGAGTTCGCGGCCTTCACCGCCTGGATCGATGGCGAGCTCGCGCACGCGGGCGCCCATGTCGACGCCACGTACTACTGCCCGCACCATCCGGTGCACGGACAGGGGTCCTACCTGGTCGCCTGCGACTGCCGAAAGCCGGCGCCGGGCATGTTCGAGCGTGCGCTGGCGGACTGGGACGTCGATGTGTCGCGAAGCGTGATGGTGGGAGACAGCGACAGCGATCTGCAGGCGGCCCAGGCTGCGGGCATAGGCGCCTGCCGCTTCGACGGCGCGGACCTTCTCCACACGGTACGCTTGGCGATGGAGACGCCATGCGTGTGACCATGGTCAACAAGTACTACCCGCCACACCTCGGCGGCGTCGAGGTGAGTCTCGAACGTCTCGCCACGACTCTGGCGCGTCGCCAGGACGTCGACGTGCGGGTGCTCGTCGCCAACGAAGGCAGGCGCCGTGTCACCGAGACGGTGGCGGGGGTCGAGATCGAACGGCTCGGGCGGCTGTTCGCCTACGCCTCGACGCCTGTCGCGCCTGGGATGGCCGGAGCGATACGACGCGAGGCGAGTCGTCAGCCGTCCACCGACCTCATCCACCTGCACTTCCCCTACCCGTGGGGCGAGTTCTCGTGGCTTCGAGCGAAGGCGAGGCTCGCCTCCGGCGCGGGGCTGCCGAGCGTGGTGACCTACCACAGCGACATCGTCCGCCAGAAACGGCTGCTCGCCCTCTATCGGCCCATCCTCAAGCGCTTCCTCGATGCGGTCGATCTCGTGATCGTCTCGGCGCCACCCATGGTCGAGCACTCGCCGTACCTCTCGGCGATCGCCGAGAAGTGCCGCTTCGTGCCCTTCGGCATCCCCGTGGAGGACTTCGACGCCACTCCCGACACGCTCGCCCGTGCCGATGCGTTGCGAGCCGGGCATGAGCGGCCGATCGTGCTCTTCGTCGGCCGCCTCGTGTACTACAAGGGTGTGGATGTGCTCGTGCGTGCGATGCGTCACGTCGACGCCGACCTCGTGATCGTGGGGCGAGGGCCGCTCGAGTCCGAGCTGCGCGGACTTGCCGTCGCCCACGGAGTGAGCGGGAGGACGACGTGGATCCCGGGTGTGAGCGACGAGGACCTTGCTGCCTGGTATCGAGCGGCCGCCGTCTTCTGCCTGCCGAGCGTGGCGCCCTCCGAGGCGTACGGACTCGTGCAGCTGGAGGCGCACGCCTCGGGTACACCGGTCGTGTGCACCGACCTGCCGACCGCCGTCCCCTGGGTGAACCAGGACGGCGTGACGGGGCTCGTGGCTCCCGTCGGAAACGCGGAAGCGCTCGGCGACGCTCTGTCGAGGCTCGTGGACGATCCCGCGTTCAGGGCATCGCTCGGATCTGCAGCCGAACGGCGCGCTCGTTCCGAGTTCACGCTCGAGCGGATGGCCGATGGCACGGTCGCTGTCTACGAGGAGCTGCTGGGAGGCCGAGCGTGAGCCGCACCCGCTTCATCGCGCTCTCGATCCTCCTCGACGCGCTCTGCGTGAACGCGAGCATCGTGGCTGCGTTCTTCATCCGTTTCGGCGGGGAGCTGCCTGCCTTCAACTTCGCCGCCTATGCCGCCCTGTGGCCTCTCCTCACGCTCGCCTATCTGGCGGCCGGCTACATCTACGGTCTCTACGAGCCAGAGCGAACCGAGGACACGTGGGCGGTCGTGCGCGCCGTGCTCCTCTCGGTCACGCTGGGAACGATCCTCACCACCGCGATAGCCTTCATCGCGGGGCCGCGCTTCTTCTCGCTGTCCCGACTCGCTCTGCTCATCGCATGGTTCCTGCAGGTTGCGACACTCGTCGGCTGGCGCCTGCTCGCGCTGCGCGTCACCCCCATCGAGTGGCCGGAACAAAGGGTCCTCATCGTGGGCACGGATGCTCTCGCGTGCGATCTGGCCGAGGAGTTCGCTCGCCGCTCCAGCTGGGGCTACCGCGTCGTCGGCCTCGTCTCGACCGCGCCGTCCGCCGAGGCCGCGGTCGGCACCGGGGTGGCGGCGGAGGTCTGCGGATTTCCCGTGCTCGGCGGTGCGCCGCACATCACACAGTACGTGCGTGAGCACCAGATCGATCGCATCTGTATCGCCTCGCCTATCGCTTTGCGCGAACTTGTCGAGGACATGGCGATCTCGGACGAGACCGACGTGCGCGTCGACGTCATCCCCGAGCTGTACGAGATCTTCATAGGCAGCGTGGACACGGTCGTCGGCGACATCCCGCTGATGATGCTGACGCGACCGACGGCGCCCGGATGGTATCTCGTCGTCAAGCGGCTCCTGGACGTCCTCGGCGCGCTGGTGTTGCTCGTGCTGTTGAGCCCGGTGCTGCTCGTCGCCGCCCTTGCGGTCCTCCTGTCCTCCGGCTGGCCGATCGTCTACTCGCAGGAGCGCGTGGGCCGGAACATGAAGCCGTTCAAGGTGCACAAGTTCCGGAGCATGGTGCGCGACGCCGAGAAGCTCACGGGGCCTGTCCTCGCCACCGACAAGGACCCTCGCGTCACGCCGGTGGGCCGCTTCCTGCGCACGTTCCGCATCGACGAGCTCCCGCAGCTCGCGAACATCCTCGTCGGTGACATGAGCTTCGTAGGCCCGCGTCCCGAGCGCGCCTTCTTCGTGGAGCGATTCGTCGCGGAGATCCCTGGGTATCGCGAGCGCTTCAAAGTCAAGCCCGGCGTCACCGGCATGGCTCAGGTCAACGGGTCGTACGCGACGACCCCGGAGCGCAAGCTCAAGTACGACCTCATCTACATGTACCACCAGAACCTGCTCATGGATGTGCAGATCGTCTTCGAGACGTTCCGTGTGGTGCTGACCGGTCGGGGCGCCCGCTAGGGCGCGCCGATCTGCGCGGTGTGGTCGTTTCGTGGGTGTTCGCGGTCGCCACTGCTCTTCGGGTGCTGCGTGCTAGACTGATGCCGTCGTCGCGTCCGACGATTCCCCGTGCGTATTGAGGACAGTCTCGCATGGCCAAAGACCCACTCGAGAACCTGCGCAAACAGGCCGAACGGCGGCGCAAGCAGGAGGCCGCCCAGAGGCGCAAGCAACAGGCCGAGGAAGAGAAGAAGGCGAAGAAGGCGAAGAAGGCTGCGCCGGCCAAGAAGCCTGCGCCTGCACCGGAGCCGACCCCGACGCCTGAGCCCGCCACGGCCCCGCCCGCGAAGCCAAGGCCCGCGCCGGCTCCGGCACCGAGGCCGAAGCCGACGGGAGCCAGGGTACCTCCCAAGCCTGTCCCCGCGGCGCCCCCGACGCCCCCCGCGCCCAGGCCTCCCCGGCAGAGGATGCGGATCGCTCGCTACCTCATCGACGGGTATCGCAACCCGACCAGCAGGCCGCGCTTCATCATCTGGACCGGCGTTGGCGTGCTCTGTGTCGCGGCCGTCATGATCCTCGCGCTCGGGGCCACCTCCACGTACTGGTTCTGCGCCAATGTCTGCCACAAGGTGCAGGACGACACGATCATCGCGTACAATCGCTCCACGCACGACAAGGTCTCGTGCATGGCGTGTCACATGCCGGTCAACGCGGACCCGCTGACCTTCCTCATCCACAAGGCGGAGGCCCTGGGTGAGCTCTACCTCACGGCCACGAACCAATACGAGCTCCCGCTCAATGCGGAAAGCCACGTCGCCGAGGAGATGCACCCGGAGCAGTGCACGCAGTGCCACGCCATGGACAACCGCACGGTCACGCCGACCACCGGCATCATCATCGACCACGCGGTGCATGCCGAAGAAGGCGTGTCGTGCACGCAGTGCCACAATCGCGTTGCCCACAAAGAGGACTTCGAACTCACGCTCAAGTCACCGGACGGCGAGCCCAACAAGAAGCACGAGGACTTCCTGCCGCCGCCGACCCCGACACCGGGCACTGA
>CAYWCB010000066.1:8699-9488 GCA_964456615.1 uncultured Eubacteriales bacterium
TCATGAAGATGGAGGGTTGCTTCCGCTGCCACAGCCGGGAGCCCGACGGTAGGGCGCCCGGCGACTGCTATCTGTGCCACCCGCCCAACTTCAAGCTCGTGCCCGAGAGCCACGAGACCACGAACTTCTACAACAAGTACGGTGCGTCGGACGGTCACTGGAAGCTCTACGAACAACGTCCGGACTACTGTCCAACCTGCCACACCAAGCAGTTCTGCACCGACTGCCACGGCATCGAGATGCCGCACCCCGAGGGCTTCGAGGAGGACCACGGGGAGGCGGGCAACAAGAACCCACAGGTGTGCGCGAACTGCCACGCGAAGAGCGCCGAGGCGGCGAAGGGGCTGGAGTTCTGCAACGCTTGCCACCACAGCGAAGGGGATCCCGCCAGACCCTGGCTCCCGCAGCACGACGTCGTCGTCAGGGAGAAGGGGACCGCACCGTGTTTCGACTGCCACAGCCCGACGTACTGCGCGAGGTGCCACGTGACCGGAAGTGCGGACTAGGGTGACGAGCTGCGAGATGCCCGCTGCGGGCGTGATCGGCCTTCGTGCGCCACGCGCATGTCTCCGCTGCCTGCGGCCCAGGTCCTGTCACCCGCACGCGATCGGTCGGCCACTTCCGCGCTGACACGCCGACCCGAGGAGGATACAGAGTGGCGAAGGCCGCCAAGCGTAAGCCGCAGGTAGCGCCACCAGTCGCTGTCAAGGAGCCGCGTCGCGGCTTCGCGCTGCGCATCGCCTGGTGGTCGCTTCTCGCGCTCGTGTTCGTGGTGCCCCTCGCCATCAG
>CAYWCB010000067.1:0-3303 GCA_964456615.1 uncultured Eubacteriales bacterium
GCGACGCTCGGCGGTATTCGCGGTGCCGCGCAGATGATCTCGTACGAACTGCCGAGGACGCTCTCGGTGGTCGCGGTGTGCATCGTCGCGGGATCGATCGCGCCGGAGACGGTGCTCGGCGAGTGGCGATGGTGGTGGCTACCGCTCAACGCTATCGGCTTCGTCGTCTACTTCATCTCATCGATCGCGGAGCTGAATCGCGGCCCGTTCGACATCCCGGAGGCCGAGTCCGAGCTCGTGGCGGGGTACTTCGCCGACTACTCCGGCATCCGTTGGGCGATCTTCATGATGGCCGAGTACGGCGGCATGCTCGCCGCGGCCCTGTTCGGCGCCGCGATGTTCTTCGGCGGTGGGCTCGGCATCGGAGGGTGGATCGGCGTCCTCGTCATGATCGGCATAGCCGTGGTGCTGGCGGTCACGATGATCTGGGCCAAGTGGACGTTCCCGCGCATGCGCGCCGACCAGCTCATGTCGGTCGCGTGGAAGGTGCTCACCCCGCTCGCTCTGGTGCAGCTCGTTCTGGTGGGGGTGGTGGCGCCGTGGCTGTAGCCGGCCGGCGGAAGACCCCCGAGCCTCAGACGGTGAGCGTCTCGAACGACTTCTCCCCGGGCGTTCGAGGATTCGTCGAGAAGTGGCGCTCGCTGCTCGTCGGGATGCGGATCACCGGCGGCCGGGCGGTCGGCTCCCCCACGACGCTGGAGTACCCCTTCAAGAAGTTCGTCGTCTCGCCGAGGTGGCGGGGAGCCCTCCGGCTGCGCGGGATCCTCGGCAGGGACGAGATCCCCGTCTTCGAAGGCGCGTCGAGCACGTACAACGATCTCATCGACGAGGCGTGGCGCACGGACCGCCTGCCGCCGTGCGTGGGCAACTGCCCCGCCAACGTCGACGCCCGCGGGCAGAACTTCCTCATGGCCGAGGACCGCGCCGTGGAGGCCTACGAACTCGTCCGGTCCAGGAACATCTTCCCGGGCGTTCTCGGCCGCATCTGCCATCACCCGTGCGAGACGGCGTGCCGGCGGAACTACTACGACGAGGCGGTCGCCATCCGGCCACTCCATCGGCAGGCCTACGAACGCTACCAGGAGCGGCGCAACGGACCCTTGGACCCATTGCCGCGGACGAAGAAGCGACGAGTGGCGATCATCGGGGCAGGCCCCTCAGGGATGGCAGCCGCCCTCGACCTGCTGAAACTCGGCTACGGTGTGACGATCTACGAGAAGGAGCGCAAGGCGGGAGGCGCGCTGTACTCGGGAGTGCCGCCCTATCGCCTGCCGCGCGACCTGCTCCAGCGCGAGATCGACGACATCGTGGAGATGGGCGTCCAGATCAAGTTCGGGGTCGAGATCGGGCGAGACGTCCCCCTCGAGCACCTGCATGGCGAGTACGATGCCGTGCTCATCGCCGTCGGCCTTCAGGAGAGCCGCATTCTCCCCATCCCCGGTCACGATGCCGAAGGGGTGCTGGGCGCCCTCCCGTTCCTGAGGGACGCGAACTGGAAAGGGGAGGGCGGGGTCCGCGGCAAGAGCGTGCTCGTCATCGGAGGAGGCAACGTCGCGGTCGACTGCGCTCGCTGCGCGCTGAGGGTGGGCGCCACGGAAGTGCGGCTTTGTTCTCTGGAGTCCGAGACCGAGATGCCCGCGCACCCCTGGGAGATAGAGGAGGCCCTCGACGAGGGAGTCATCGCCACGTGCTCGGTCGGTCCCGAGGAGGTGCTCGTGGAGAACGGGCACGTCGTGGGCATGCGGATGCGAGAGTGCCTGTCGGTCTTCGACGCGCAGGGCCGCTTCTCTCCGAAGTTCGGGGACCAGCTCACCGACTTCTTCTGCGACATCGTCATCTTCTCGATCGGTCAGGCGTCCGTGCTCAAGGAACTCGTGGCAGGCTCGGATGTCGTCTTGTCCGAACGTGGCCTGCTACCGGTGGACGGATCTCTGCTCACGACCGACGTACCGGGCATCTTCGCGAGCGGGGAGGTCGTCACGGGACCGGGAAGCTGCATCGGCTCGATCGCGACGGGCCACGAGGCCGCCACGTCGATCCACCGCTATCTCAGCGGCGAGAGCGTGACCGAGGGCCGCGTGTTCCGGCCCGTCCCGATCTACGACCGCTACGAGGCTGCTATGTTGGACGGCGTGGAGGCCAGCCGCCGCCGGGTCGTGATGCCGATGGCGCGGCCCGAAGAGCGCCGGCACGACTTTCGGCCCGTGGAACTCGGGTTCACGCACCTTGAGGCCCTTTCGGAGGCTGCGCGTTGCCTGAGATGCCAGTCCGAGGTCTGCGTCGGGTGTACGTTCTGTGCTCGGACCTGCCCGGACTACTGCCTCCAGGTCGAGCGCGTCGACGACCCCGGGGAGCGCCGCGTCACGCGCTACGACTACGACATGTCGAAGTGCTGCTTCTGCGGGTTGTGCGCCGAGCAGTGCCCCACGGACGCCTTGAGACACACGGGTCAGTACGAGCTGAGCTTCTACCACCGCGATCTGACGTTGCTTGGCCGCGATGAGATGCTCCGCTGCCCTGACGGGACGCGCGCCACCGGTCGCGACGAAGTACGCACCGGAGCGGCTTGTGAGGAGTCGCCGGAGGCGCGGCATGACTCCGAGGTCGGAGTAGACGTGGCCGAGGGGAGCCCTCGATGAACTTCGACCTCGACAGCATCCTTCAGGTGATGCTCGGCATCACGGCGTTCCTCGGAGCTCTTGGAGTGGTGATCACACGTGACGTGATGCGGCTGATCCTCGGGCTCGGGATTCTGCTGCTGTCGGTGGCCGGGCTGTTCGCCGTTGCCGGGGCGAGCTTCCTTGCGGTGGCGGAGGTCTTCGTCTACGTCGGTGGCGTGCTCGTACTGTTCCTGTTCGCCATCATGCTGGTACACCGCTCGGAGGGCGCCAAGCTCGTCCTGGAGTCGAGACACGACCTGCTGTCTGTCGTCGTGGCCGCCGGGACGTTCTTCATGGTCGTGTCCACACTGGGACCCGTCGCGTCGGAACTGGACCCGGCTGTCATGGGATCTGGAGTCGAGGTGCTATCCGATGCGCTTCTCGGCTCGATGCTCTTTCACTTCGAAGTCGCCGGGGTACTCCTGCTCGCTGCGCTTGTCGCGGTCGTCACCATCTTGGGGAGCGAACGCCGATGACGATCCTGGTGATATCGGCCGCTCTGTTCTGTCTCGGGCTATACGGCGTCCTCGTGCGCCGCGACGTCATCGCGGTGCTCGCGTCGGTCGAGGTCATGCTCGCGGGGCCGCTCATCATGTTCGTCGCGCTCGGGGCATCGATCGCCGCCGGACGCGATGAGGTTGTG
>CAYWCB010000067.1:3313-9282 GCA_964456615.1 uncultured Eubacteriales bacterium
ACAACCTCGAGGTTGTGGGCGCCGTGCAGGCGATCGGCCTGGTCGTGATCGTTGTGGCGGCGGCGGAGGCGGCCGTCGGGCTCGCTCTCCTCGTAGCCGTTGCGCGCTCGCGTCTCTCGACGCGCCTGGACGAGCTGACGGAGGTGCGTGGCTGATGGACTGGCTGCGTCCCGCGCCGGCGCTGCTCGTGGGCGGATCGTTCGTGCTGGCGCTCATCGTGGCTGTCGTGGGCCGTCGCGCCAAGGCGCTCGCACCGCTGATCGCCCTGCTCGCCCCTCTGTCGGTTCTGGTGGTCGGACTTGCGTCGCTGTCGCAGCAACCCCTCGGCGAGGAAGCGGCACACGGTGCCGGTCCGGCCGCGCCATGGGTGGGCAAGATCGTGTCGAGCGGAACGCTGCCGTGGTACACGACCGACAGCATGCGCCTCGAGGTGGGGTGGACGGTCGATTCGCTCGCCGCTGTGATGCTCGTCGTCGTGGGCGTCGTCGCGAGCATGGTCGTCATCTTCTCGATCGGGTACATGGCGGGAGACCCTGGCTGGGCGCGCTACTTCGCGCTCCTTGCGATGTTCACCGGGTCGATGACGCTGCTCGTCGTCGCGGGCGACTTTGCCGGGCTGTTCATCGGTTGGGAACTGGTCGGCGTGTGTTCCTTCCTGCTCATCGGCTTCTGGTTCCAGAAGCCGAGTGCGATGTGGGCTGCGACGAAAGCGTTCCTGACCACGCGCGTCGGCGACGCGGGCATGCTTCTCGGGCTCGCGGTCCTCTGGCGCGCCACCGGCTCGCTCGCGTACGAGGACGGCTTCGCGGGGCTCGGTGCACTGTCGGCCGCCACGTTGACGACGGCGGCGCTGCTTCTGTTCGTAGGAGCAGCGGGCAAGTCCGCGCAGTTCCCGCTTCACATCTGGCTGCCTGACGCCATGGAAGGTCCGACGCCGGTATCCGCTCTCATCCACGCGGCGACCATGGTCGCTGCGGGCGTGTTCCTCGTCGCGCGTGTCTGGCCGCTCTTCGAGGCCGCCGAGGCGGCACGCGGTGTGATCCTCGGCATCGGCGTCCTGACGGCGTTCGGTGCCGCGACCATCGCAGTGGCGCAGCGCGACATCAAGAAGGTGCTCGCGTATTCGACCATCAGCCAGCTCGGCTACATGATGAGCGCGCTCGGTGCCGGTGCCGCCATCGCGGGGATGTTCCACCTGGTCACCCACGCCGCTTTCAAGGCCCTGCTCTTCCTGGCGGCCGGGAGCGTCATCCACGGCGCGGCCACACAGGACCTGCGGGAGATGGGCGGGCTTCGTCGGGCCATGCCGTGGACGGCTGTGACGTGGATCGTCGGTGGCGCCGCGCTCGCAGGCATCCCGCCGCTCGCGGGCTTCTTCAGCAAGGACGCCGTTGTGGCCTCCGTCTGGCACGCGAGTCCGCTCGCGGGACTCACGCTGATGGCCGCATCCGCGCTGACGGCCTTCTACGTCGCTCGCGCCACACGACTCGCCTTCTTCGGGGAATGGCGCGGATCGGGGCATGCGCACGAGAGCCCGTGGAGCATGCGCGGCCCCCTCGTGCTGCTCGCTCTGCTCGCTCTGGGCCTGGGTTTCAGCGCGACTCCGTTCGCCGAGGTCCTCGGTCACGAGGGTGAGGTGTTGGACATCCCCATACTCGTCGCGTCGGTTCTCATCGCCGTGATCGGCATCGCCGGGGGCTGGGCTGCCGAGCGCGCCGGAGCGGCGAGTGACGAGGCCCTCGAGGCGCGGCTCGGCGGCGTGTGGCACGGTGCGGCGGGTGGCTGGGGCGTGGATGCCGTCGTGCGCCGCTTCGTGACAGGGCCGGCGCTCGCGATCGCTCGCATCACCTACGGGTTCTTCGACCGCCTCGTCGTCGACGGTGCCGTGGAGGGCATCGGCGGTCTCGCGCGCAGATTCGGGGACGCGTTCTCCCGGCTCCAGAGCGGGGATGCGCAATGGTACGTGACGCTCATCGGCGTGGGGGTACTCCTCATGCTCGTGGCGAGCGTCTGGATGGGGAGGGCCGGGCTGTGATCGCTGTCGACCTCCTGGTCCTCGTACCGCTCGCGGGTGCCCTGCTGTGCGTTGCGGCCGCACGTGGTCGCGCCTCCGCCGGGCGGTGGACGGCGCTGCTCACCTCCGTCGTGGCGATCCCCGTCGCACTGGCCGTCGGGGCGGCCGGTGCGTTCTCGGGCGATCGCGTCGCAGGTGTGAGCGTCGAGGCCCTCGGGTTCTGGAGGCTGTCGGCCGACGGTCTCTCGATGCCGCTGGTCGCGCTGACCGTTCTTCTCGGCGTCGCCGCCGTCAGCGCATCCTGGCGGGTCGAGCACAGGCAGGGCACCTATTTCGCACTGCTCCTGCTCCTGCAGGCGGCCGTGACCGGGGTGTTTCTTGCCGAGGACCTCATCCTCTTCTACGTGTTCTGGGAGCTCGTTCTCATCCCGATGTACTTCCTCATAGGGGGCTGGGGCCACGAGCGTCGCAAGCACGCCGCGGCGAAATTCTTCCTGTACACGTTCGCGGGGAGCGCGCTGATGCTCGTCGGCATACTCGTAGCGATCTACACAGCCCGGGCCTGGACGATCCCAGATCTCGTGTACGCCGCCACCCGCCAGCCGCAAAGCGCGCTCGTCTTCTGGCTCTTCATGGCAGGGTTCCTCGTGAAGGTGCCCGCCTGGCCCCTGCATACGTGGCTTCCCGATGCGCACGTAGAGGCGCCCACTGCCGGCTCGATACTGCTCGCCGGAGTGCTGCTCAAGATGGGTGGCTACGGCATCCTTCGCGTCGCCATCCCGCTCTGTCCGCCGTCCTTCGAGGCAGGCAGGGGCGTGATCTTCGCTCTTGGACTGCTGGGCATCATCATCGGTGCTCTGACCGCACTGGTGCAGACCGACCTGAAACGCCTCGTCGCGTACTCCTCGGTCTCGCATATGGGGTTCGTCCTCGTCGCCATCGCGGCAGCCAGTAGCGGTGGCTTCGGTGCGGCGATGCTCGGGATGGTGAGCCACGGCTTCGTGTCCGGTCTGCTCTTCCTGCTGGTGGGTCTGCTGTACGACCGCACGCACACGCGGGAGCTCAGACGATTCGGCGGTCTTGGCAACGTTGTCCCCGCGTGGTCGGTCGCCTTCGTCTTCGCCTCGCTGGCCAGTCTCGGCCTGCCCGGCCTGTCGGGGTTTCCCGGCGAGTTCGCTGCGGTACTCGAGGCGTTCCGCTCGTACGGGTGGTGGCTCGTCGTGGCGGCTGTCGGCGTCGTGTTCGCCGCGGCATACAACCTGCGAGCGGTGCGCGAGTCGGTTCAAGGTCCCGTCGGGGAGTTCGCCGCGCTGCCCGATCTCGACGCCCGCGAGCGCATCACGGTCGCCGCGTTCGGCCTGTTCATCATCGCTATGGGCGTCTGGCCGAATGCAGTCCTGCTGATGGCCGAGCCGAACCTCGGCCCGCTCGCCGGCCTCGTGGGGGCGATGTAGGGTATGTCCGCCCAGCTCGCCTTCGCCACTCCGCTCGCGCTGGCCATGCTGGGCGCCGTGCTCTCGCTCGCCGCCGACGCGTTCGATCGGGACCGCCTCGCACTGGCCGCGTCCGCTCTCGGGCTTGGATTGGCCGCGGTGGTCGCGGGGATCGCCGCGGCCACGGTCGCGCCTAGCGCCGTGTGGACGGTCTTCCGGGCAGGGGCCGGTTTCTCCATGGCGATGGGGGTGGTGCTGGGGCTCGGCGCGCTCAGCCTCATCGCGAGTGTCCGTGCACCGCGTGAGCGGAGTGCGGCGATAGGAGGACTCGTTGCCATATCGGCGGCGGCGCTCGCGGCACTGGCCGCGACGACCGACATCATCGCGATGCTTCTCACCCTCGAGACCGCGGCACTCGCCGGGTATGCTCTCGTGACCCTCTCCCACACGGCTCGCGCGCAAGAAGCCGCCATGAAGTACTTCGTCCAGGGCGCGGTGGCGACAGCCTTCTTCGTGTTCGGCCTGGCTGGAGCCATGGCTTCGGGTGCGCTCGCCTTCGACGGCGGAAGACTTGCGTTCGGGCCGGAGATCTTGGACGTGGCTGCGGCGACGACCGCGATCGTCCTGGTGCTCGCCGCCTTCGCGTTCAAGCTCAGCGCCTTCCCGTTCCACTCGTGGGCGCCGGATGCCTACGAGACTGCTCCGCCAGAGGCGGCGGCGTTCCTCTCGTCGGGAGTCAAGGTCGCAGCTCTCGTGGCGATGTACTCGGTCACGGCCTCGTTCATGATGCAACCCGATCTTGCCGACCGGCTGCGATGGCTCGTGGCCGGTACCGCCGCGGCCTCGATCGTGTTCGGGAACCTCGCAGCGCTCGCGCAGCGCTCCTATCCGAGGCTGCTTGCGTACTCGGGCATCGCGCAGGTCGGCTACGGACTGATCGCTCTCACGGTGGCGAACGGCAGCGCGGCCCTCATGTTCGTGTCCGCCTATGGGTGTGCCGCCGCCGGCGCATTCGCCGCGGCACGAGCATACGGCAACCTCGAGCCTGAGTGGGATGGCTCGATCGCGTCGATGGCCGGCCTGAGCAGGCGCTCGCCGATCCTCGCCGCGAGCCTCGCGGTCCTCCTGTTCTCGCTCACGGGCATTCCGCCCCTGTTCGGCTTCTGGGGCAAGTTCTTGGTGTTTCTCTCAGCCGCGACGAACTCGCAGTGGCTGTGGCTCGTCATCCTCGGTCTGCTGGGCTCGGTCGTTTCGTTCGGCTACTACGGCCGAGTACTGAGGGCGGTCTACTTCGACGACGCACCGGAGCAGGTGGGCGAGGGCAGTGCGGCGGTCGCGGAAGGATCCAGCGTACCCGAGTCGGCATCCTCGGTGCATCCAGCGGCTACCGGTGCCGCGGGGCGGGCAAAGCTCGACCCGGCCACAGGAGTCGCCCTCGCTCTCGCGCTCGTGATGGCGTTGGCTGGCATCGTGCCCCTGGTCGCCGGACTAGCGCGCTTCGTGGGACTCGATCCTGCCGGGCTCTTCGTGATCGGACTCTGAGCCGGGGATATGAGGGACTCGTCAAGGGTCTTGCGTCGAGCTCGTTCGTGTCGCTCGCTCGGCCTTTCTCAGGAACAGGTAACGGCTGGGAAACGTGCCCGGAGCGCGTCCCTTGCGCGCGCTCACGTGCAGCGCTAGACTTCGTTGTGGTTGCATGCAAATGCAACCCTTACCCCTGAGCCTCAAGGTGCCGGCCTTGGGGCTCCCCCTTTTTTGTAGGCCCGGTTGGCGGGCCGCTGCGGGGTTGGCGCGCGTCTACGACGCGCAGTTCGGCGCAATTCGTGTGACTTTGGTCACGGCAGGACGACGTCTTCCTTGCCACGCGTAAAGAACGGCGATGTCATGCCGATAGCACGGGCATGAAGCTTTCCGCCGAACAGGCGCAACACGCACACGACTACCTGCACGAGAAGGGCGCATCCCCGGTGGAACTCACTACCTCTCCATACGTCTCGGCCGATCTCATCGAGCGCGCGCTCGGCCGCATTGCGAGCACTCCGGATCCCCGACCGAACCGCGTGGCGGAAGCGCGCAACGCACTCCACGAGCACCTTCCGAGCTCGACGGAGGTGGCCGAACGTATCCTGTGGCGGGTGCTCGCTGACTCACTGCGCTAGCGCTCGTTGGCGACGATCCGCCGCCAACGCATAATGCGACCAGAGGTCGCAGGAAGCGGCGCACGAGAGGTCGATCCGTCTGCCACCCAAACGGACGCTTGTCACCATAGCGATGAACGCGCTCATCATCGTCGTCCTTGTTGTGGCGGTGCGTGTGGTGGCGCGCTACTTCGGCGCGGTGTCCGACTCCTCGGCGGGCGAGCTCTACGTGAGCGTGTCGAGCGTCCTCGTGCTTCCCATCGGTCTTCCGGAAGTGCGCTCGCTCTACGGCGGGGTCTTCGACGCGGACGCGGCGACGACAGTCATAATCTGCTTGGTGCTCGAGTGGGTCTTGAGCATGTGGCGCTCGCGCCTCCAAGGCAC